>CAZAII010000007.1:0-21058 GCA_964485165.1 uncultured archaeon
CGACTCTCTGCCTCTCTCCTCCCGAGAGCTCGTCTGAACTGTGGTTCTTCCTGTCCCCCAGCCCCACTTTCTCCAGTGTTTCAGACGCCTTTTTGACAGCCTTCTTCCTGCTCTCCCCCGCCATCACAAGAGGCATGTAGACGTTTTCCAGGCTGCTGAAACCCGAGAGCAGTGAGTAGAACTGGAAGACGAACCCTATACGGTTGAGCCGCAGGTAGGCCCTCTGTCTCTCGGAGAGCTTGCTCGTCTCCTTTCCCTCTACGTGGATCTTTCCAGAGGTAGGCGTGTCAAGCAGGCCTATGAGGTGCATCAGTGTCGACTTGCCGCTCCCGGATGGCCCCATTATAGAGTTGAAGCTGCCCTTCTCTATCTCGAGGTCGACACCGCCCAGCGCCTCTACCTCCACCTCGCCCATGCTGTAACTCTTCTTGAGCGCCTCAGTCGTTATGCTGTTCTTCATCTCTGCTCGATTGTTTCGACTATGTTTTTCTGGGATACCAGGTATGCGGGTATCAGTCCCGCGATCAGGGCTGCGGCTAGAAGCCATATGCTCCTGGTGACCAGCAGGTTTTGTGAGAGGACCGTCGACAGCTCACCTATGGGTGTCTGCAGCGGGTTGAGGTTGAGCGCCAGGTGTACGGAAACCATCAGGATGTTGCCGATTACCACACCCGCCAGCCCGAATATGAGTGCCTCGAGCACAAAGGTGTACATCACCTCGCTTCTTTCAGCGCCGAATGACCTGACTATACCCGTCTCTCGAGACCTCTTGTTAGTGTTTATGAATATCACGACGCCGATTGATGTGACCGCCACTATCAACCCCACCAGTGAGACAACTCCCGTGACGATGGAGAAAGTCGAGTTTATGCTCTGGGCCACATCCGAGACCTCCCTCCATGTCTGTATCTCGCCCCCTACATTCAGCCGCTTCAGCCTCTGCTTGAACTCCTCCGCCTGGCTCCTGTCATCCAGCAGGACTTTCACGGAGGACGCCTCTCCCTCCGCTTCCAGGATTTCCTCAGCGGTCTCGTACTTCACGAATACCTGCCTTATAACGGTTCCCGGCCCCGGCCTTCCGATCTTCCCCGCCACCTTCAGCTCCAGGCTGTTGTTCAGGGCCACCATCTTGACCTTCCTTCCGCGTGTCACATCGAGGCCTTCATCGCCCAGCTCGTTTTGACTCTCTGCAAGGCTACTACCTATCAGCACCATATTGTCGGAACCCTGCCGTATCGCCTCTCCTTCGACTACACGGGAGCGGTAGACCTCTGATTCCGGGGTCGAGGTGCCTATGGTGGGGCCAGTGACCTGGTTTCCACGGTACAGGAGGCTGGAGGAGAACTCCAGTCTTTTCTCCACCTCCTTCACCCCCGGGAGCCCCTTTATCTTCCTGACCAGGGAATCAGGGTTCTTCAGACGGCCCTCATCGGCCTCTATAAGTACGTGTCCCGTCTGTGTCTCCACTATGTTCTGGGTGAATGAACCGCTTAGTCCCTGGATGAACGCCGGGAAAAAGGTCAGGTTCAGGAATGAGAAGCTCAACATGGCGATGACTATCAGGCTTATCTTCCTGTCCTCCAGTATGTCCCTCTTGGCGAGCAGCAGTATGAACCTATATCTCTTCCAGTTCATCCCTTCCCCTCTTCCTCCAGTAGAACAGCCCTGCAAGGACCAGGAGGCCTGCGATGCCGGCGAAAACCGGTAGCCGGGAGCTTCCCTTCTCAGCCGAGAAACTCACGTCTGCACTGAAAGTTTTACGAGAGCTATCTGAGTATCCGGTTTTTACCGTGCAGGCGGAAGTCCTCTGCCGTGGTATCACCTCGAAGGTCATCGGCACGCTCTCGCCGTCATCAAGCTGTCCGACGTACGATTTGCCCGAGAGGACCTCAGCCTCCTCGCACTCGATTTCCGATGAGATGGCTTCAGCCTCTCCAGGTCCTATATTTTCCAGCTCCACTATCACGCTAGTTTTACTCCCCAGAACCGCATCCTCGGCATTGAGGTCTCCAAGTACTAGTTCCGTCTCCTCCGAGACATCCATCTTCAGGTCGAAGCCTGTCTCAAGTTGCTCGGATTCGTCCATGTAGACCGTTTCAAGCTCGAAAGATTTTACCCCTGAACCTATGTCCTCGTCAGTTTTGAGCACCAGGTCCAGCTCCTCCTCCTGGCCCGGTCCGAGGCTTTCGATAGTTGCCGTGGACGGCCTGAAGGACATCCTGTCAGAGGAAGGTGTCAGGGTTATATCCGTGGCTGTATCCGTCCCCACGTTCTCGACGTTGAATGTGATATTCGACTTCTTTCCTGGTGCAGACTCGGTTCCCGAGCTCTCTACGTTCAGCCTGGGTTCGCCATCGACCTCGAACTCGTACTTTTTTACCACACCCGTGCCGCCGCTTGAAAGCCCTATGTCGACCGGGTAGGTCCCGGAGTATGCGTCTTCTTCCACCTTGAAGTAGAGTGTTCCGACCGTTCTGCACCCTCCGCACAGCCGGAACTCCTCCCCGAGATCAGAGGTAGTTCCCGTGTACGATATGCCTTCAGCGGTCTCCACATCTACACCGGGGAAAGAGGCCTGGGTCGTACCCTTGTTTTCTACCTTGATGAAAAGCTTTACCGTGTCGCCCGGAGAGGCAATCACGGGCTGAGAATCCTGGACCTCTATAACTGGCTCAACGGTGGCGGCGGAACTGCCCGCCATCAGCACTATGAAGACGTAAAACCATGTCAGACGCATATGAGCTATTCACTTGGGTATAGATAAAAAACCATCCCAACGTCTCCAGGCGAATCCTGAGAGACCGAAAAAATCATCACCTTTTAACGCCGACCATCCTGTGCTCCGTTCCCAGCACGTCCTTCCGGTAGGTCTCCACCTCTTTCCGTTTTTCCAGGTAGTTCAGGCAGCGGTGGACATCCGCCTCGTCGAACTCCAGCTCACGGGCTAACGCCAGTGCTGAGGGGCGCCTGCCCTCTCCTATGAGTTCTATCGCCTTCTGCTTGACTCTTTCAGCTCTTTCCACTGTAAAGGGTTTAAATCAGCGCTAGAAAAAGGTTTTTCTATGGAGCCCGGTGAAATCGACGCTGGAAAAGATCTCGAAGACCTGGAAGGGGCGCTCGAACCCGAGGATTCCGAGGTACTGCTGGAGAGGGAGAAGCACGAGATGGTGGAGTCGAAGCTCCAGGAGGTCGCGGAGCAGCTGCGTTTCCTCCACGAGGAAATCGGGCCGAAAGATTAAAGTTTTTATCGACGTAAATAAAACCCAGGTGATCATCATGAGAAGAATGAAGAGAGACTCCTTCGACGAGATATTCGACCAGATGCAAAACGTCTTCAACGACTTCCAGGACATGAGCAGGGACCTGGCAGGCTTCAGCAAGACCGTCCCGGTTGACGTCCGCGAGGAAGACGGCCGCATAGTCGTCCGTGCGGACCTGCCCGGTGTCAGCAAGGAAGACATCAACCTGAAGGCCGACCAGGACACCCTGGAGATCTCGGCGGAAAGCTCCGAGGAGATGACCGAGGAGAACGAGAAGTACTTCCGCAGGGAGCGTTCCTCGAGGTCCTACCGCAGGACAGTGATGTGGCCGGCGAAAATCAACCCGGACACCATCCATGCCCAGTACGAGGACGGTGTCCTGGAGGTCAGCGCAGACAAGGCAGAGGGAGAGGGAAGCAGGCACATCGACATAGAGTGATACCTTCCTCTCTCCTTCCTACCCTTTCAGCAGGTAGCTCCCGCTATCCTCGACTATTCTTAACTCGGTACCGAACCTCTTCACGACCTCTACAGAGGTCTGGACGTGGTCGGTCAGCCGCGGGATGGAGACCTCTCCACCGACTATCGCCAGGAATACCACCAGCTGGTCGGCCATGTGCCTGTCAACTGCCGACTCCCCGGAATGGAACTTCTTGAAGGCTTTAACCGCCTCACCCGCCACCTGCTCAGAGCGCTTGCCCCTCTCGCCCAGCGAGTCGAAGCCCGCTACCGAGTTCTCGTAGACAGCCTTCAGGGTCAGCACTGAACCAACCGAATCGGTCTCGACGTATTCGACGTTTTTATCCAGTTCTGCAGAGACGTGTGCATTCTTCAGCATCCTCGCCGCCTCGTCGGCCTGGCGGTCCGCAACGCTACGTTCTTCCAGCCCCCTTGAAGCCTTCGAGAAGATCTCGAAACCCTGGAGTCCGCCCCGGTCCAGGAGCTCCAGGGGCTCCATCGAGAACGCCGCCGTCTCGAGTTCGACCTCTCCGCCGCCCGCAGGGTAGAAACCAGTTCTCCCAAGTTCCAGATCCGCCTTCAACCCGGAACCTGCGAGCAGGGGAAGTTTAACCTCTCGGAGGTAGGCGAAGGCCGGGGACCATTTTACATCTGTGCCCCCTTTCACAGTCACGCGGAACGGCTCAGAGAACTGGGTGGTGACCGGTAGCAGGGTGTCGAGAAGCAGGGTGACGCTTCCCGCCGTGCCTATGTTGACTGTAAAGCCGTCGGTGCTGAGACCTGATGGCCGGAACTCCAGCTGCCGGGAGCCCTGTTCGGCGCCCTTCACTTCTGCCTCCGCTACCCTGGCCGCGGCCTTAACCGCCTCGAGGTGCTGGCGCTTCAGGCCCGGGTTGGGACGTCTAGACCTGATGTTCTCCATCCGGAACGCTTTACCTGTGACCGCGGAGAGTGCGAGGGCGTTCCTCAGCATCTGTCCCCCGCCGCTCGAACCGTCTATATCTATCATGTAAATCCCCGGGTTGTGGAAACTATTAAATCCGACTCGCCTCAAGAACTCGATTTATGAGGAAAGCCACTGTACTGGTGATCCTGGCAGTAATGGTGGCTCCCGGCGGTCTGGGCCAGCCGGAAGACCAGGGTACAGGAGAAGTCACCCAGGACTCTAACTCGACCGGGAAAGGAGTGATAGGGTCCGCGGTGGAAAACATCTTCTCGGGTATCTACAGCTTCCTCGTCGAGTTCGCAGCGGACGTGGTGGAAGAGGTCATGGCTCGCGATTCGTAGCCTCCCTCAGCCTATTTCAAGATCAGGTGTGAACCATCCTCCATGGACCAGTACTTCACCCAGGCGCCGGAAGAACTCGAACAGTTCCTCGACTTCATGGAAGACGACCTGGAAAACGTACGCCGGGTGATAGAAGCGGTCAAAGATAACGGTGTAGACGCCGAGTTCATGGTCCACGCCAAGGCCGAGACCGTCCAGGAGTCAGCGGATAACACCGACATGGATAGATCAGGGATAGTCAAGACCCTGGTCTTCATCGCCAGGGAACCGGTCGCAGTGCTCTGCCCGGGCCACATGCGCGTCAGCGAGCAGAAGCTTTCAGACCTGACAGGCGTCCAGGTCAGGATGGCGGATCCGGGAGAAGTGCTTGAAGCCACGGGATACCACGTCGGCGGTGTATCTCCTTTCGACCTCGGGATACCGGTCTACATGGAGGAGTCGATACTCGACCAGGAACGGGTCAAGCCCGCCGCGGGCTCACGGGTGGTCGGCGTCACTCTCGCGCCTGACGACCTCCGCGACGTCACAGGGGCAGAGGTCGTGGAAATAGGCGAGAAATAACAGTTTTAACCGTTAGAATCGATTAAGGTTTATCATGGATATCGAACACCGGAGAAAACTGGTGCTCAGGAACACCGAGGAGGTCGTCACAGAGGAAGAACTCGATGATGTGCTGGAGAAGGAGACTCCGCGGTGCTATGTGGGCTACGAGACCTCCGGACCTGTGCACCTCGGCCACTGGATATCAGTCAGGAAGCTGCTCGACCTCCAGAAAGCGGGTTTCCAGCCTGTCGTTCTGTGGGCCGACCTCCACACCTTCCTCAACAGGAAAGGCGACGAGGGATGGATAGACGCCATGACGGACTACTGGCAGGCCACCTTTGAGTCCCTCGGACTCGACGCTGAATACGTGCTGGGGCGGTCCTTCGAGGAGAAGACGGAGTACTTCCACGATGTCCTCCGGATGTCCCAGGAGGTCACACTGAACAGGGGGAAGAGAGCGATGGGAGACGTCGCCTCCGGGGAAAAGACCTACATATCCCACGTCGTCTACCCCCTGATGCAGGCCCTGGACATAGAATACCTCGATCTCGACCTCGCGGTCGCAGGCATCGACCAGAGGAAGATACACATGCTGGCCCGCGAGAAACTCCCGAAGCTGGGCTACCGGAAGCCGACCTGCCTCCACTGGCCGATGCTCGCGTCGCTGACCGGCACCGGCGAGAAGATGTCGTCGAGCAAGAAGGAGACCATGTTTCCCCTGCATGCGGAGCCCTCCCACATAGAAGAGGTGATAGAGGACGGCTACTGTCCCGCGGGAAAGGTAGAGGACAACCCTGTGCTACAGATAGCCAAGTTCTTCGTCTTCGGGGCAGACCGCGACCTAGAAGTCGAGAGGCCGGAGAAGTACGGCGGGGATGTCCGGTACACCGATTACGGAGAGATGGAGGAAGACTTCGTGGAAGAGGACCTCCACCCGCAGGACCTGAAAGAGGCGGTCGCATCCGAGGTCGTCGACCGGCTTGAACCCGTGAGGGAGCGGTTCACAGAAGAGCCGGAACTCCTCGACCCGCTTGAAGAGATCGGCCACGAGAGACCAGGATACGTCTAGAAGCGGCCGACGCTGAAGCTCCTTTCCCTCTCCTCCAGTTCTTCCCTGGAGACGCGCCAGTCGTCTTCCATCCTTGGCATCAGGCCAGCGTCGTAGACCTTGGGATCTCCGTCGAACAGCCCGACTCCTATGTCAAACGGGGCCCAGCCGCCGTCCATCAGGTCGTCCTGGAGCACAGAGGGATCCACGTCATCATCCTCCGCTTCCTCCATCACCAGCCAGGAAAAATCGTCTGCCCAGGCCACTATATCCGGCATGAAATCCTGTCCCCTTTCCTCCATCTCCGCGCAGACCCTTACCTCGTGGACGTTCTGGTCGTGGGGTGAGTCAAAGTAGCGCTCCATCGCAGGAGGGAGCACGTTCTCGGTGTTGAGGTACTTCACGACGTAGGACGTGTCCCCATCAAGTATATCTCCGTATCCCTCTATGTAGGTCGGCATCCTGGAAACAGTCCTGCCGTCACGTCCCAGCTCTGACTCCCTGTACTCGGCAGCGGTGTCGAAAAGGTACTCCACACCACCCTCCGTCAGTCTCGGCATAGATTTACTACTTTCCAGTGGCACTTTTTAAACTTTCGGAAGGATTATTTAAATTCAGGTCCGAAAACTGAACCGTGATCCGAATGAAGGGTGGACGCTTTTCCACACGGTCCGTATGAACGCTTTCTAAACCCTTTTAGCTATAAAACTGTCCTCCCATGTGGTTCCCATGCTTGACATAGAGCTCTTCCGGGAGGAGCCCGAGCGCATAAAAGAATCCGAGAAACGCCGGGGAAAGGACCCGGACCGGGTCGACGAAGTAGTCGAGCTCGATAGAGAGTGGCGGGAGACCGTCCAGGAACTGCAGGATTTACAGGCGGAAAGGAACCGTGTGGGCGACGAGATCGCCGAACTCAAGGAAGAAGGAAAGGACGCCGCCCACAAGATAAGCGAGATGTCCGAGGTCAAACAGAAGATAGACGAGCTCGAGGAGAAAGAGGAAGAGTTGAAGCAGGAGCGCGACGACCTCCGGTACAGGATAGGAAACATCCTCCACGGTTCCGTTCCCGAGGGAGAAGACGAGGACGACAACGCAGAGATAAAGACGTGGGAGCCGGAAGACGGCAAGGAAGATGATGCAGAGCTTGCGGCCGACGTTTTAGAACAGAACGATCTGGTTGACACCGGGAAGGCGGTAGAGCTCTCCGGAGACAGGGCCTACTACCTGAAGGCAGACCTGTTCCGGCTGAACCAGGCCCTGATACAGTTCTCGATGGACCTGTTACGCGAGAAAGGTTTCACGCCCATGCAGACCCCCTACATGCTGGAGAGGGAGCCCATGGAGGCCGCGGCAGAGCTGGAGGACTTCCACGAGCAGCTCTACAAGATGGACCGGGAGGACAAGTACCTCATCGCGACCTCCGAGCAGACGCTTGCTACCTACCACTTCGACGAGATACTGGACCCGGACGAGTTCCCGAAGAAGTACGCCGGCTTCTCCACAAACTTCCGGCGCGAAGCAGGCAAGCACGGGACCCAGACACGTGGCATCTGGCGGGTCCACCAGTTCGAGAAGGTGGAGCAGTACATCTTCTGCACACCTGAAGAATCCTGGGAATGGCACGAGGAACTCCTGGAGAACGCGGAGGAAGTCATGAAGGAGCTCAACCTGCCCTATCGCGTCGTCAACGTCTGCACCGGCGACATGAACGACAACGCGGCCAAGAAGTACGACATAGAGGTCTGGCGTCCCCCGCTGGGAGAGTACGGCGAGGTGGTATCCTGCTCGAACTGCACAGACTACCAGGCCCGGAAGGTCGGCGTCCGCATCAGGGGCGAGGAGAACATAACCGCCCACACACTGAACGCGACTGCGTGCGCCACCTCGAGGGTAATCACCGCTATAGTCGAGAACAACCAGGTCGATGGCGGCATCCGCGTCCCCGAAAAGCTGCAGCCATACATGGGCGGCCAGGAACTCATCGAAACTGACTAGAAGGTCGGGGATAAAAACCCGGTGTGGTCAAGATGGGAGTCATGAACGTACTTTCCGACCTCGTAGAGTCAGTTGTGGCGTTCGTCGTGCTCCTCCTGCTCGCGGTCGTTTCGTTCTTCGTCACGGTGTTCGTGGTGAAGACAGGCAGCGGGCTGGCCGGTTACAGTCCGAGCGGTGACTTCGTGGTGCTTTCAGCGGCGCTGCTAGTCGCGGCCTCGATCCTGGCAGGTATGATGAACTGATACCTCCATTTTCCTTCCCTCTTTTTAAATCTCAAGGGACTGATGGTTCCCAATGGAAACCACAGTGATGATAGGCGAGAAGCCCAAGGTAGCGGGCAGGATCGCCAACGCCCTCGGCAACTACTCCATCGAGGAGAACCGTGGCGTCAAGAACTACGTCATAGAGACCGATTCCCGGAAGATAATCATAGCGCCCGCGGTCGGACACGTATTCAACCTGGAGCAGACCGAGGACGGCTGGGACTACCCTGTGTTCGACGTCGAGTGGGTTCCTATCTTCGAGACAGAGGATGGCGCGGACTACGTAAAGAAGTACTACAACAACCTCAAGGACCAGCTGGAAGACGCTGACAGCTACATCAACGCCTGCGACTTCGACCTCGAGGGCAGCGTGATCGGCGCCAACATCATAAAGAACATCGCAGACGCCCCGGATGAAAGGATAGCGAGGATGAAGTTCTCGACTCTGACCGCGAGCGACCTGCGGGACGCCTTCGACGACCTCGAATCGTTCGACCGGGGCATGACAGACGCAGGTCTTACGCGGCACGTGCTCGACTTCTACTACGGTATCAACGTTTCAAGAGCGTTGATGAAGGCGGTCAGGAAGAACGACCGGTACCAGACGCTGAGCACCGGCAGGGTCCAGGGCCCCGCGCTGAAAATCCTCGCTGAAAAGGAGCGGGAGATACGCGCCTTTGAACCCGACCCTTACTGGGAGATATTTCTGCACCACGAAGAGTTCGATGCGAAGCTCCAGCATGACGGCGAGGACAGGATCTGGGAGGAGGACGTGGCTAATGAGATAGTCGGTGACTTGGAGGGTGAGGACGAGGCCGCGGTCTCGAACATCGATGTCAACAACTACAAGCACAACCCTCCCGTCCCGTTCAACCTCACCGGGCTGCAGTCGGAGGCATCGAGCCAGTTCAACATCTCGCCCAAGCGGACGCAGTCCATAGCGCAGTCGCTCTACGAGGACGGTCTGATATCGTACCCGAGGACCGAATCCCAGAAGCTCCCCGCGAAGATAGGCTACAGCCAGATACTCAAGAAGCTGAAGGGGCAAGAACCTTACACAGAGCTCGCGGAAAAGGTTCTGAAAAAGGACGACATGTACCCGCGCCAGGGCAAGAAGAAGGATGAGGCGCACCCCGCCATCTACCCCACTGGCGAGTCTTCCTCCGGTCTCTCGAAGCAGGAGAGGAAGATATACGACCTCATCGTGAAGCGGTTCTTCGCCGTGTTCGGCAAGCCCGCGAAGCGGCGCACGCTCACCCTGACCCTCGACGTGAACGGCTACGCGTTCTCCGCCAAGTCGAAGGTTACCGTGGAGAGGAACTGGTTCGAGCTCTACGACCCCTACGTGCGGGTGGAAGAAGCCGAGCTCCCGGAGCTAGAGGAGGGCGAGGTGCTTGAGGTCGAGGGGTTCGGCCTTGAGGAGAAGGAGACACAGCCCCCCAACCGGTACTCCCAGAGCGGTATCGTCAACGAACTCGAGAAACGGAACCTGGGGACTAAAGCCACGAGGGCGCAGATAGTCGACAGGCTATACAACCGTAACTTCATCGATAACGAGCCCATCGAGGTCACCGAACTAGGGCTGGCCGTTGTCGACACGCTTGAAAATCACTGTCCTGACGTCCTCTCCGAGGAGCTGACCAGGAAGTTCGAGGAGAAGATGGAGGCCATAAAGAACGGTGAAGAGACCTCCGAAGAGGTGATAGAGGAAGCCCGGGAAGAGCTTGAGGAGATACTTGAGACGTTCAAGAAGCTGGAGAAGGAGATAGGCGCCGAGCTGGTAGAGGCAGTCGACATCCACCGTGAGAAGAAGCGACAGCTCGGACCGTGCGACCAGTGCGATGACGGCACTTTGAGGATAATCAAGACCAAGAAGGGCCGGTTCGTGGGATGTAGCAACTATCCTGACTGCGAGAACAGCTTCCCGCTACCAGGCCAGGGCAAGATAGAGTCCCTGGACGAAAAATGCGACGAATGCCATACCCCCAGGATAAAGGTCATAAGGAAGGGCAAGCGGCCCTACACGATGTGCATCGACCCCGACTGTCCAACGAAGGACGACTGGTAGACCTGTTATAAGTTTTGGGTAACAAAAAACCTGTATGTCTGGGATGCGTGGCTTCGTGGAGTCCTATCTTGAGGGCTGGGACCCAGAAAGCCAGGAAATAATAGAGGGATACGACAACAGGGCTCCTGCACATGACGATACAGGCGTTCTAGGTGACAAGGTCGAAGTGGATTTCCTTGACGAGCGCAGGTTTCTCGCGGACCAGTTCGGGATCCGACCTGAGTACAGCGAAAGAAGGGAGTACCCTGAAAGCCTTGTAGTCGAGAGCAGCGGTACGAGGGTCGAGTTCGCTTCCGGTCCCAAGAGAGTGGTTATAACCGGGGAGGGGATGAGCTACGGTGAACTGGTACAGATTGATTATCCCATGGATATACTGTTCGAGGCCGACGCGCCTGACCAGGTAGAGGTTCACCGGGACGCCCGGGAAACCGGACTGGAAACCCGGGACAGGGCCAAGGGAAGACTGGCGGAACAGGCCCGGCTCGGAGGCATGGAGGGAACAGCCGGATACCAGCTCGCCTTAATCCCGGATGACGGCGGACGCTACCGGCTCCATGTCTCTCCCTCAGAGACAGAGCTGGAGCTGACAGGGTACGATGAAGAAGTAGAAGGGCTCTTGGACGACCTGGCCCCCCACATCAGCGTTTAATCGTGGAGGAAGACAGGCTCTCCTTTATCAAGCATCTTCTTCTCGCCGAAGTGCACCGTCGGCGATTCACATACTGAATCCCAGTGGATGTCGCACTTGGTGTGTCTCGGGTGTCCCGACGGGAAGTAGTGGGCGTTGTCCCCGAACGCTATGTGGACCGTTCCGAAGACCTTCTCGTCCTGGAGCGTGTTGCCCACGAGCGTTGCCTCGGGATTGGCCCCGAAGCCGAACTCTGCTATGTTCCGGACGCACTGCCTCCGCTCGATCTCATTGGCAAGCCGTGAAGGCTCCGGGTTAACGTCCCTCACCTCGACCACGTGAGAATCCTCTATCTCGACTTCAGTGCCCGGGGGAGCCCAGGGGAAGTGGTCTATGACCAGCGTGCCCCCGCATCCCTTCACGCCGCCATGGGTCTCGCCTGCGGGAAGGTTCCCGAAGTCACCGGGGTTGTGGATTATGCCGGTATCCATCATGAAGGAATCCTTCTCCACGGTGAACTCGAGGTCTGTACCGGACGGTGTCTGTATGGTGATGCGCTGGCCGTCCTCGAGCTCCTTGTAGATCTTCTCGCAGATCTCCCTTACCCGGTAGTAGTCCGCCTGCAGGGAAGTGTTCCAGATCTCCCTGTTTATCCCGGGTAGCGTTGCGCCCCTTGCACCGTTCTCCACTGCTTTCTGGACCGCTTCAGTGTGGGATATCGATTTTATGGTTGGGGCGAGGAAGACATCCGCCTCCATGAGCGCGTCTGCAATGTACTCAGGCGGTTCTGTCCCCGAGTTCTCGGGCTCCTCGTAATCGTGGTACTCAAGCTGCGCTTTTTGCTCTATAGCTTCTTTCAGCGCCTCGATGAGCTCGGGGTCGTTGCCGTCGTTGACGAGAACAACGCGCTCCCCGCTGCTGACCTTCAGGCACTGGTCAACTATGGTATCAGCTCCTTCTCTCAAAGACATACCTGAGTCTTGTCACTCAGATTTATTAGACTTCCAGCCGGGAGGACCGTAAAACAGGCTTCTAAAGGAACTCCGGGTTCATGACCTGGGGAGTATCACGCGGGTCGGTATCCTCAACGTACTCCGCACCCCGGACGCGGAACTCGTAGCCTTCGCCAGCAGGGACGGCCTCTATCATGTATCCCTCTTGTATCTCGTCGACCGCGCCGTGAACCCTGACCACGTCCTGTCCTACCGTGGACTGCTCATAGCTGACGACGCGGTGGGACTGGTCGACCTGTTCCCTGAGCTCACGTCGCATCTGGGTGAGGTCCCGTCCCTTGGGGTCGAGACTCGCTACGATCTCCTCAGCTCTTTCTTCTGCGCTCAACTTCTTCACCTCCTTTGATCCCGTTATCGGTAGTATATTCTGTCCTCATCAAATATCGACCTCTACTCCGTGTCCTGGTCCCTCGACCTCCACTTCCGGTCCGAACCCTGTTTCCGCAAGTTCGTCCTCGAGGAAGAAGGGTGCATCAAGGTCGACGTAGCTGAAGCTTCCGGTGCCGGACACCAGGTGTGCCGCGGTCTTTATACCTACGTTGGACTCTGCCATGCATCCTATCATAAGCTCGCGGTTCGCGGCCTCGACGATGCTCACGATGTCCAGGGCCTGGACGACTCCCGACTTCGCCAGCTTTATGTTGTAGACGTCGGCCGCGTCCATCGACACCAGGCCGACAGCGTCCTCCCGAGTGAAAAGGGATTCATCGGCGGCTACAGGCACAGATACACTGGCTGTCACGCGCTCCAGGCCTTCGAAGTCGGACGCCTTCACCGGCTGCTCGAAAAGCGCCAGCTCTATATCCCGGCGCTCCATCTCCCTCGCGAACCTCAGAGCCTCCTTCACAGTGTAGCCCTGGTTGGCATCCACCTTGAGTTCCACATCAGGTGCGAGACGTGATATCAGCTCTATCTTCTCTATATCCTTCTCCAGATCACTACCTATCTTGACCTTCAGCTGGTCGAAACCCGCATCTACAGCCTTCTCCACGTTCTCACGGGTTTCGTCTTCATCTCCCATGGTTATAGTGTAGTCAGTCGTGACATCTTCCCCGGCTCCACCCACGGCATCCGCTATGCCGATCTCAAGCGACCTGCACATCGCGTCGAACACTGCTGTCTCGATCCCCGCTATCGCGGAACGCTGGCCTTCTATCCGGGACTCGAGTTTCCGGTTTATCCTGCGGTAGGCGTTCAGGCTCTCTCCCTCTACGAGTTCCTTTGCTCTCTCGCAAGCCGCCTCCACAGTTGCAGGGGTCTCGCCAGTCACGTCGTCGGCTGGCGCAGCCTCGCCCCAGCCCACGGTTCCCTGGTCGGTTTCTATCCTCACGAGAACACTCTCCACTTTATCTATAGTACCTAGTGAGGTCTCAAGAGGGAATTCAAGCTCCAGCTGCTTCCTTACGGTCTTTAGAGAATCTATTTTCTCTGGTCCCGGCATCCTGTCAGCCCTCCGTGGATTCCATGACGGTTCTTGTTACCGCTTTCTCAGTTTCCACCTTTCCAGGATCTTCCTGGTCTCCTTCGGCCTCTTCTATCTCTTCAGGTATCTCTCCTTCGAAGACCCTCTCCGCAGGGCCTCTCATCCAGGCCTGAAGGTCGTCGTTGAGCATGATCTCGACCGTTCCGCCAGGCATCTCGACCTCGATACGGTCGTTCATGTTTCTGAGCCTGTGGACCAGCGCGGCGACCGCGGTAGCACCCGTGCCGCACGCCATGGTCTCGTCCTCTACACCTCTCTCGTAGACCCTGGCCTGGACGTACCCTTCGTCCTCGATCTGGACGAAGTTGACGTTGACACCGCTGTCCGGGAAGTGCTTCGAGTTCCTGATCCGGCGTCCGAGCTGTGACACCTCGACGTTGTCAAGGTCGTCTTCAAGGTCCTCCATCATCATGGCAAGGTGGGGTTCCCCGGTGTTGACTCCCGAAAGCCTGTAGACCGATTCCCCTATATCAAGTTCCTCCTCGAGAAGCGGCTGCTCCGAGCTGTAGACGGTGAACTTGTTCCTTGGGAACTGGCACTGACCCATATTAACATCGTACATGCCCTGGTTCCTCCGGATAGTCTTCACTCCCGCACGGGTGTCTACCTTGATGGGGGTATCGTATCCCTGCTGGTAGAGGTAGTCAGCGACGCACCTTATGCCGTTTCCGCACATGTCGGCCTCCGTTCCGTTGGGCTCGAATATACGCATCGACGCATCGGCGCCATCAGCAGGCCCGATGTAGAGTATATCGTCTCCTCCTATGCCGAAACGTCGCCTGCAGTAGTTCTGGCTCAGCTTCTTCATGAAGCCTGAGCTGTACTCGCCCTTCAGGTCCTCGACCACTATGAAGTCGTTTCCGAGGCCATGCATCTTGGTGAACGGTACTCCCATCACTGCTCCACCTCCGACTCAAGGTATTCCGTGGACCTCCTGGTGAACTCCCTCGCGAACTCGGGGAAGTAAACATCTCTCGGATCGTCTACCCCGAGTGCATCGTAAACCTCTGGCATCATCTGGTCTTCTATGTCGCGAATCTGTTCGCCTGTGAGCATCGGACCCAGTAAAATGGCTTCCTCATGGTAGTTTATAGGTCCTTCCGCCGGGTCCCATCTTTCACCCTCCCCTGCCGCATAGGTGCGGTTCATGAGGTCAGCGTAGTCGAGCGACGTGACCGGGTTGCCTTCCTGATCGGCAGCCATAGAGGCGGGGCTTATCATCGGCACCGTGTCGAACGGCACTTCTTCCATGTCCTCCAGCACGTCCTCCATCATGTAGACAGTGGAGAACTTGTCGTCGACACCGACTCCCCTGGGCTGGACGTACGTCGATGCGAGCGCGAGCCCCGGAAGGAAGAACTCGTAGTTCTGGGGCGCGGGGAGGAATCCCTCGTTCCTCGCGTCCTCCACGCTCCTGGTTATCTCTGCCCCTCCCCAGGTGTCCTTCGTATCAGTGCCTCCTGCCCAGGGCTTGTATACCTGCTCGTATTCGTCCCAGAGGAGGGTTATAGACGCTTTATCCTGGCCGGAAAGGTCTTCGTCGCCAGCAGTACCCTCACCGACTATGAACTTGAGGCTTCTCGGCTGGAGGCCTGCGTCTATAAGGTCGCCGACGACGTAGTTGGAGAACTTGTTCACATCTCCCTCGACACGGTTCCCGAGGCTGTTCGCGCCTCGGTGGAGGAAAGCCGCGGGATCGACATCTTCCTGTGAGAGCATGAAGTCGCTCATGTATCCCACCTTCTTGCCGTTCTCCACATCTATACCTCTCTCGTATCCCGTGGAATGTGCAAGGTTGCCCGCGGCGAACTCGTCAACGCCTATATCATTGATGGGCTGCGAGTTTCCCTCCGTGTCGCCGAGCCGGTACCACCGCACGCCCCCATCCTCGAAGACCACCGGCCACATCGCGAGCCGGTGCTTGGCGTTGTTCGGATGGAACGGTTCCCAGGTCGCCGCGATGTGATTGAACTCGGTATCGTAGCCGTGCTCGTTAAGCTCTCTTGCAACCGGGTCAGCAACGGCTCTCACCGCCATCTGGTAGAGGTTAGGAGAGGCTATCTGGTCGCCTCTCGTCATGGTGAAGTCGGCATCATCGCTCAGCATACCGAAGTCTTCCATGCCCTGCCGGATGTTCTCCCAGCTTATTGGATCTGTATCTATATCCGGTTCCCCGTTTTTATCCTCATCATAGACCCACAGCATCTCGGGCCAGTCGTGGTCCTCAAGGTATCGGTTCCAGATATCGTGCCTGAGGTCGTTCTCCTCCATTGCCATGTGGGCGTCAGCCACTTCTCCAGCGTTGGTAAAGAACCCTCTCTTGCCGTCCATGTGGAAATGGTCCGAAGGTCCTTTCTCCATGTCTGTCATACCTCTCACCTCCTGGAAACTGCTACGGACGGTTTTCCATCTTCTGAAGCCGCTGCGGTTTTCGGTCTTGGTTCCATTTTTGCTTCACTTTGTTACAGTGGAGCGCAGAATAAGCGAATCTATACCTGGTACGGGAGGCCGCTTATCCTACACTCCGGTGTGCAGGCCTCCCGTTATCCCACGATCAGAGCGAACAGTAGGATAGCAAAAAGGCTCACCCAGCTCATGTCGAGCATACTCCGCATACCTGAGTGGTGAGCCTGCTTCATCTTATTTCGGATTTACGACGATAGGCTTTAAATAACCTTTCCCAGGATTTATGCTACTACCGACTCAGAACAGTGGCGGCCGACCGCAGGTTTTTCACGGGTCTAGAAAAGCCCTTTCTCGTCAGGTTCAGTTAAGCCCTCGTTCTCTATCCGGAAACGCACCTTTTTTCCCTCGGGGAGAGAACGGTGCTTCTCCACCTCTATCTCCCTCAGGTTCTTGTCCGCGTTCGACAGTTTCAGTAAACACTTCGACCAGTAGCGGGGAACGTCCCTTCCCACCAGCTCCAGCTCATCCTCGTCGAAGTTGGTGTAGACCTGGTTGGTGACCAGCACCGGGATATTTTGCTTCCTCGCGATCTTTGAAAGCTCGGAGAGCTGCTGGGATAGACGCTGGTTGACCTTGGAGACGTTGTCGCCGTTGGCCTGGAGCCTGTAGAGCGACACCAGAGAATCCACGACTATCAGACCAGGCTCCTGCTCCTCGACCAGCCCGGGAAGGGCCGATATCTTCTCCTCCTGCTCCTCGAAGTCGACGGGCTCCATCACCGTGACGTGCTCCAGCGCTTCCTCTCCCGCGACCTGGACGAACCGCTCCGCGGAGAAACCTTTCTCGGTGTCGATATAGATCACGCTGCGGCCTTCCGTCGCTACAGCTGCCGCGGCCTGGACGCAGAAGTTTGTCTTGCCGCTGCCGCTCTCCCCGAACACGTTGGTTATTATACCCTTCTCAATACCTCCATCGAGCAACGAGTCGATCGGCCCGCTCCCGGTAGAAAGACGTTCGACCTTCACACCAGTAACTTCGGTTCGAAATCTTTTATCGGTGATCTGCCGCCCGGTGATTTTTACTGACGTGAATAAAAACCGATTTAAATGTTGTGAACAAAAACCTGGTATGGAGGAAGCTGCACTGCTGACTTACGATACCAGGAGACAGGAGTTCGAGTCAGTTTACGAGCGGAACAAGTTCTACCGCGGCCTCTTCGGCTACAGGCAGACGGTGAAGAAGAACGGAAAGGAGTACCAGTACGAGAAGGACGGCCTGATGGACCGCATCCCCTCTATAAGGATAGACGACTCTGTTTTCATACTTTCGAAGGACGCCACCAGCGCCGTGGAGGAATACTTTTCAGACTGGGGGGACAAGGTGACACACCGCATCTTCACAGTACTCGTGGAGGACCAGGACATACTCGACCGCATCAAAGGTGATACTCATGACGGACAATAACGACGACGGTAACGAAGACGACAAGAAGGTAAAGCTACGTGTAGGAGAGGTGCCGCCCAACGCACAGCAGGACATAGGCCGCGGCATAGTGAGGATCGACTCCAAGGTTATGGAGGAGCTCGGTATCGCGGAAGGCGACGCGGTGATACTCGAGGGAGGCCGCGAAACGGTGGGAAGGGTGGCGAGAAGCTATCCTGCCGACAAGGGTCTCGGCATCGCCAGGATGGACGGCTACATGCGTAAAAACGCGGGCACTTCGCTCGGGGAGAAGATATCGCTCTCCCGTGCCGAGCTGAAGGAAGCGGAGCAGATAACCCTCGCGCCCGCAGAGGAAGGAGTAGTCATACAGGTCAGCAACCCCAATATCTTCAAGCGCGCCCTTTCCGGACGTGCAGTCATGGAGGGCGACATAGTGGTTCCGGGCGACGGCGCCGATAGACGTTCGCTATTCGACGAGATGTTCGACCTCGACATCGACCAGTTCAGGTTCTCCTTCGGAGAGACCAAGCTCGCCGTCGTGAGCACCAAACCAAACGGGCCGGTGAAGATAACCGAGCAGACCGAGATAGAGATGAAGCAGCAGGCCGTAGACAAGGTAGGAAGCGAGCAGCAGGTAAAGGTTCCCGATGTCACCTACGAGGACATCGGAGGCCTCGACGACGAGATCCAGCAGGTGAGGGAGATGATAGAACTGCCGCTTAAGCACCCTGAGGTGTTCCAGCAGCTCGGAATCGAGGCGCCTTCAGGCGTCCTGCTTCACGGCCCACCGGGTACAGGTAAAACGCTGCTGGCTAAGGCGGTCGCAAACGAGGCGGATGCCACCTTCCTCTCTATCAACGGACCTGAAATCATGTCGAAGTACTACGGCGAGTCCGAGAAACAGCTGCGTGAGAAGTTCGAAGAAGCGCAGGACAACGCACCCTCCATAATCTTCATCGACGAGATAGATGCTATCGCTTCGAAGCGGTCCGAGGCTGGAGGCGAGGTGGAGCGCCGCGTCGTCGCCCAGCTGCTCTCACTGATGGACGGCCTGGAGGAGCGGGAGAACGTCATAGTTATCGCCGCCACCAACCGGCTGGACGCGGTAGATACAGCGCTGAGGCGGGGAGGCCGGTTCGACCGCGAGATAGAGATAGGGGTGCCGAACCGGGACGGACGTAAGGAGATACTCCAGATCCACACCAGGAACATGCCGCTGACCGAGGAGGTCGAACTGGATGAACTCGCGGACATGACCCACGGCTACGTCGGCGCAGACCTTGGAGCGGTGTGTAAGGAGGCCGCCATGGCGATTTTACGTAGAGTGCTGCCCGAGATAGACCTCGACGAGGAGATACCCAGCGACGTGATGGAGAAACTCGTGGTCGACCGGGAAGCGATGATGCAGGGCATCCGGAAGGTCCAGCCATCGGCTATGCGGGAAGTCATGGTCGAGATCCCGAAGGTTTCCTGGGAGGACGTCGGTGGCCTCAGCGACACGAAGGAGAAGCTACAGGAGATGGTGGAGTGGCCTCAGAAGTATCCCGAGCGTTTCGAACGGATGGGCATAGAGGTGCCTAAAGGCATCCTGCTCTACGGCCTTCCCGGAACCGGGAAGACACTGCTGGCTAAGGCGGTCGCAAACGAGGCTAACGCCAACTTCATATCGATCAAGGGACCGGAGATATTCTCGAAGTACGTTGGTGAAAGCGAGGAGGCGATACGTGAAGTGTTCAAGAAGGCCCGCCAGGTAGCTCCCTGCATCCTTTTCATCGACGAGATAGACTCTATCGCCACCAAGCGGGGTTCAAGGACGGATTCCGGTGTGGGCGACCGCGTGGTCAACCAGCTGCTGACCGAGCTCGACGGCATCGAGTCGCTTGAAGGCGTGACCGTCATCGCGGCGACCAACAGGCCGGACCTTATCGACCCCGCGCTTCTGAGACCGGGCCGCATCGATCGGTCGATAGAGGTCGAGGTGCCGGATGTCGAAGCGAGGAAGAAGATCTTCGAGGTCCACACCCGGGACATGCCCGTATCCAGCGACATAGAGCTTGAAGACCTGGCAGAGATGGCCGACGGCTATGTCGGGAGCGACATAGAGGCCGTCTGCAGAGAGGCAGGCATGATAGCCCTGAGAGGCGACCCCGACACCGAGGAAGTGAAGATGGCCGACTTCGAGGAGGCGTTCGATAAGGTGAATCCCACCGCGACCGAGGAGAACATCCAGCACTACCGGCAGATGATGAAGAAGATGGAAGAGATAGAGACTGAAGACGTGCCGGATTACTACGCCTGAGGCGCTGTAGCGGGTTACCCCGCGCCCACCCTCTTATTTATTAAAAATCATCGTGAATTCATTTTTAGCGATGGCTGGAGACCAGGAATACCTTGAGGCTTTACGGGGAACAGTAGGCGAGGCGAAGGCCGCTATCCAGGAGATGGACAACCCCGACTACGCCAGGCTTCTCGAGCTTGAGGAAACAGGTAACGACAGGAAGACCCTGAAAAGCTTCCTTGAGGAGAAGGTTGAACACCAGGATACTGAGAAGGCCGAAGGTTCCAGCAGCGAGCCTTCCCGCGGCATAACTATCTCCATTAACCAGGCCATCGTCGGCGTGTTCGTGCTAGGCCTCCTCACCGGTTTCGTGGGCGGCATAGTCGCACCCGTCCAGGTCGGGACCGGAGTAGGACAGGCGAACGCTATTGCGCCGTCAGGCGATAACGGTGACGTCAACCCTTCTGGAGGCACCAACGCGGATGGTATCGTTGAACTCTCTAAGACCGAGTTCCCCTACGAAACCGATTACGGCACCGGTTCCGGCTCTGTGACTTACGGAAGTCAAACCTTCAGCCTTGAAGGAGAGCCGTACATAGGGAGCCCCAGCGCAGAAGTCAAGGTGATAAGCTTCGAGGACTTCGAGTGTCCGTTCTGCAGCAGGTACAATAATGGTGCGTTCCCGAAGATAGTAGAAAACCATGTGAAAACAGGCGAGGTACAGTACTTCTTCAAGCAGTATCCGCTTCCCTCCCTTCACCCGTGGGCGCAGAAGGCCGCTATAGCGTCTGAATGCGCCATGAACCAGGACGCAGGGGTCTTCTGGACCTTCAAACACGGGTTCTTCAACAACCAGAACGCACTGAAAAAGGCCCACCAGAGCG
>CAZAII010000008.1:0-20988 GCA_964485165.1 uncultured archaeon
GAAGCAGGAAGCCGACACCCGCGGTCAGCAGGGCCACCAGGACCGGCCCCACCTCCAGGCCTCCGAGCAGGTTACCGAAAGCTATGCCGAGTACCAGCCAGGCCGCCACAAGGTCGATGACCTCTCGCGTATCCATGTTTTTCCCTGATGTCTCACAGCTTTAATAGACCACCTGCAGAACTTTCCGAACCCTGCACTCTCTTAAACCATGGCTCCCAGCGGTCGAGGGTAATCTGAAAAGCATGACGGCGGGCCGGAACAGGGCAAGACCTATAAGAATTTGTCCAGAGTTTAGACTGTATATGTAGTTAAAAGTTAATCTAGTAATCGAATTTTCCGAGTGAACGACTATAGTGATCTACCAGATAAAGAAAAGGAAAGAATAGCTCTATTAAAGCTTAAATTAGCTCATGGAATCCTCATATTCTATATAATCAATCTTACCAGCCTCTTGATCGGTTTCATCGGGATCAAACTCCTGGGCAACCTCAAGGGAATCATCTTCACCATTCTCACCATCTTCGCTCTCCAGCTGATCGCAGGTTACGTTACCCTGAAGATCACAGGCACCGGATGACCGCTCCCCACAGCCCAGACCTAAAAAGAAAAGATTAAAGGTCCAACCCAAGACCATGGAAGGTCTCGCAGACGACGTGGAGAAGAGGATAGAAGAACACAAGGAGGTCTACAGGAAGAAGAAACAGGAGTACGGGAATACCTGGAGTGTCTCCGGGGAACTCATCGACACCATGCTCGACGGCAGGGAGATAGAGATAGAGAGTCCCGAGGACGTGAGAGACCTGGCCGTCTTCGCACGCATACTTGACAAGATGTCACGGATAGCCAACCTCAGGTTCACAGGACAGCAGAACAGCTTCGAATCGGTAGAGGACAGCTGCCAGGACGCCGGCATATACCTCTTCATGCTCGCCGAGTTCATCGCGAGAGAAGAAGAAAAGAGTCCTGACGGGGAATGAAAACGCTAAACCTCCAGAGCCCGGCCAAGACCGCCATCCCCAGGTTCTAAAGCAGTGTGATGTTGATAAAGCCGAGGTGTCTGAGTTCGGCCATTAATCCTTTTCCAGCTCCGGAAAAACTAAAAATTCGGGAGCGGTAATCCACCAGTGTGACACCGCTACAGAGAAAACTGCTGCAATACGACTCAGGCTTATTCATGGCCTCTGGACTCGCCATCTTCCTCACGGCTTTTCTAGCAGATATAACCCACCTGAAACCAGCTTTCTCTGAGTACTTCGTGGCCCTGATGGTGCTCGGGGCGCTAATCCTGGGCTACGGCACCGGCCGTTGCGACGAGAGCTGCGGGATCAATGAGGATGACTAAAAATTTACTCGCCTCCAAGATCGTTGGAAAAGGTGATGAAGAACAGCTGTCCATCGTGCTGAGATAGAATATAAGCTTGTTAAATTAACCATCGAGTAACACTGAATCAACCTTTATGGAACTCGGATTTGAATTCATCCAGACCATCTTCTTGGAGATCCCTTGCCAGCAGCGCGAAAGCCTTTTTCCTGACTACATCTATCCTTTTTTTACTATCTGCTCTTGCATCAGCATAACGGGAAAACATCTTTATCATGTTCTCCAATCTATCCGGGTAAGAACCTGTATGGGGCGAGAGCTGGTCTGTCCACATGTACGTTATAGACCACGCTGCACCCTCCTCTATCAGCTCATAGTTGGGCGCATCCCTGATATCGAAACCGTTTTTTCTACCTCTGTTGTAGAGGTATGCATGGGTCATCTCGTGGCTGAGCACCGCCTCGGAGACCTCCTGGTCCTGTTCGAACTCGAAAGAATTATAGAATGCCGCGATCTCCCCCGGCATGTGCTCAGGTGCCGCTTTTTCCAGAACTTCTCTCGGTGCTTCATAGATGCAGAACTTGTTAGCGGCCTTGATATACTCCCCCAGTGTACCGTCACTGGGCCTGAATATCATGTTTTTCAGTTCCTTCACGGCCTGTGTAGGATTTAAAGTGTTGAAGCCTACCTGCTCCACTTCATCAGGCTTTCTATCCGAGTTCTCCATCAGAATGGCTCCGATATCCTCCCCCGTGATATCTTTAAGAGCCAGATAATACGATGCGAAAAGTTCCTCAATGTTATAGTTCATGGAGGACTTAAAGACCTGGAAACCTACATCGAACTGCTCTGCGGAAGTCTGTAGCCCAGCCTCGACATCTTCAAATGTCTCTGAACGAACTCCCTCTTTGATACTTTCTACCATTCTCTGTAGCGAACCCATTATATTGATAAATGACTCTCCAGAGGTATCATCGACCTTGCTCAGGACCAGCCGCTTGCCATTTACATCAAGTTCAAGGCCACATCCGGGGCAGTAATCACCCTTTCTTTTACCCAGATCCTGAAAGCATCTCAGACAATATGACATAAATATTAGATTTCCTGAACCCAGATAAAAACCTAACAGTCGGAATCGCCAAGTATCGTAGGCTTCTAGAGTAATGGATAGCACTGCCGCCAGAAAGAGAGGTGATTAATTATTTACTAGAAAAAGGCACTAGGATATTATGGTAAAAGTCAATCCGTGGTAATATTATCCGAGATATGTAGGCGGATTGTTGCACCACCTCGGTCTCCAGGTTTCAGGTCGTGGAACTCGAATACTGGCCCAGGATCGTCTGTGAGGCCTTGAAGGTCCAGGCTTTGATTAAGCGAAGAGTTCTCCTCGTAATCAACCTTCAGATCTAAGCGCCCGTTTGGAAGAGGTTGTCGGTCGCCTCCTCCTCGTCGCTGAAGACCGCAAGTGTGCCAGTGGCACTCGCCGCCACCAGACCCATTAAGAGGCCTGCCACCAGTACCGCCCTGATGGAAGGTAGTTCCATCCTATGATCCACCTCCCCAAGGATTAGCAGGATTCAGATTATTGTCGGACTGGACAGCGTGGAAGTCATTGTCGAATCTCTTGGAATCTGTCTGCACTTTGTTACCTGTCCTCAGGGGAAGCTCCCATTCGTCTCCGATTTAATACGTTTCTGAGCGCAGGAACAGATCTTTGCCTGAAGTTTAAGCGTCGCCTTCGAGCAGGATGCCCCTCAAAAAAGTGTTTGTGAAAACGGGGTGTGTTTGGACTCGCCGGGATTTGAACCCGGGGCCTCTTCCATGCCAAGGAAGCGTTCTGCCAGGCTGAACTACGAGCCCTTCAAACTACATATCCTGTTCCGGAGGTTAAGCCTAAATACCTAAAGCCAGCAAAAGATTTGTATTACAAAAAAGCTATATAACCAGAAAAAGCCATTTATGTATTACAAATCCTGCTTTTTCTCCCCGACGTACCGGTCCGCTAGCCTGACCGGCTCTGGCAGCTTGTAGCCTTCACAGAAAGACCGGACCACGTCAAGCGTCGAATCCTCATCCAGCCTGTGACCCGGGCTGATGTAGAGAGGGTTGATGGTGCGTGAGGAGTTCTCGAACTGCCGGGACTGGTATGCGTACCCGACGTGTGTGCCTATATCCGTGTTCATCTTCTCGTCCGCAAGGATGCTCACCGCTCTACCCTCCTCCATACCCTCCGTCGTAGACTCCTGCTCGCCGCAGAGAAGATTCTTCGCGACCCCGACCGCGGGGACATCGAAGAGCACCCCGATGTGTACCGCGATGCCGGCCTGGCGGAAATGTATCCTTCCGGAGCCGTCAAGCATCAGCAGGTCGGGCTCCAGGGAAAGCTTCTCCAGCGCGCTGACTATCGCGGGAGCCTCCCTGAAAGCAAGGAGTCCCGGGATGTAGGGCATCTCCAGCGGCTCGGCGGCGTGAACCCGCTCCACCACCTCGCCTTCCTGCACCACAACAACTCCAGAGACCGCACGGTCATCAAGGAATGCCTGATCGACGCCCACGACGTTCAGGACTTTCAAGTCTTCCGGGAAGGAACCGAATCGGTTCTCGAAAACAGCATCGGCAGCTATCCTTTCCTGTAGTTCCTCCATCTCGCCACGGGATAGCGAGTTATCGGGCATAAGATCAGAGTTCTTAAGCTCCATATAGGCCAGTTTGAGACACAGAGATTTAACTAGTTTCCAGGAGATCTAAAGCCTATTTTAGCGGCCACCACAAGCCGCCAGTTTTTCACGATTATAGAAATTATAATACGATATTCAAAGTATTTATAAATTCTTCCTTCGATTTCATGGACAGTGGTCACGAATGACAGACTTTGAACCAGTAGGTGTATTCCCCGCGCTTCCAACACCCATGAACGAGGACGACTCTATAAACTATGACGCCACCGTGGAGCATCTAGGATATCTTGAAGAGGGAGATGTGGACGGCTATGTGCCTTCAGGTTGTACAGGGCACGCGGCGACACTTGGAGATCAGGGAGAGAGTATGTACGACGAACACGTCGAGTACGTTAGCAAGGTGGCCGAGGCCGCGAATCTGCCTGTAATCGCGGGAGATGGCATAAACAGCACTAACCAGACCATCGAACTTGCGACGAGGATAGAGGATGAAACCGATGCAGACGCACACCTCATGATTTCTCCCTACCAGAACGGTCCTCCACAGGACAGGATAGTCGAACACTACAGACAGATAGCCGAAAACACAGAACTGCCGATAATAGCCTACAACGTTCCGGGCCGCACAGGTAGGAATATATTACCTGAGACAGTTCTGGAAATCGCCGGAATCCCTGGAGTCATCGGAATCAAGGAGGCCTCCAACGATCCAGATCAGATTCGCAGACTGGGATCATTGCTACAGGAAGAAGGCTACGAGGACTTTCATCTCGGCTCAGGCGATGATCCGAGAAACCCACTGATATACGATGAAGGAGGTTCCTTCACGATAAGCGTCACTGGAAATATACTACCAGAGGAGACCAAGAGAGTATGGGAAAACGGGTATGAGGCTGATACCGAGGAAGAACAGGTCAGAGCAGAAACACTGAACGACCTTCTGATGCCCGCACACAACGCGATGTTTCAGACAGGCGAGAAAAATCCTATCTCCGTCCAGTACGCCCTCGACCGGATGGAAGCGGTGGATGCAGACTTCGGTACCCCCCGGGCGCCTCTTGACAGGGAGCCTCTTGAAGGGGAGGAAGTAGTGACAGCGGATGGAAGAGAAACCGTCCATAACCAGACAGAAATCGAGACAGTCTTGGACCATTTCGGTTTACTGGAGGACGAGTGATGAGGTCATTTGAACTTGATGAGGGCACCCGGAAGTTGATCTTCATCCTCTGCCTCCCGCTGGTAGACGGCGTTTTCGCCACCCTGCTCGTGACAGGGTCAGTCCAGACTTTCTCAGACATCATCACCGTTGCACTTACACTCTTCACCGGGGCAGGGGCGCTCGCCGTGCTCTACTCATACTCCGACTCGGTCGAAGAGGCGAGGCAGATGGTGTTACAGGCCGCTCCCGTACTTATCGCAGGAGCGGTAGCCGTCTCACTCGTAGCGCCTGTGTTCGGCCAGATACTCTACGTCGAGAGGATGCGGATAGCCGCAGGCCTCGCGCTCGTGGTCATCTCCCTGGAGCTCGCCGGCTGGGACGTCGCCGAGAAGTTCTCCGTCTCCGCGATACTCCTGACAGGAGGTCTTCTATCGGTGGGTGCGCCCGGCGAGCTTTCCATCAGTCTCCAGTACCTGCTTCCCGCGATCTACACGGCCTCCATAGCGGTCGCAGTGCTTTTCGGTGCGGCGTTCCTCAGGAGCCTCGAGCTTAAGGTCGGTTATATCCGGAAAGGCGGGGCGGTAGCTCTGCTTGCCATCGGCATCTCGCTCTTCGGCGTCAAGATACCCTCAAACGTCGGCCTTCTGGCCCTGGCAGCCTCCTTCCTTGCATCCGTTCACCGGTAGTGGCTCTGGAGGATGGAATAGGTAGTCGTCTTCTCTATGCCCTGGACCTCCCTTATCGAATCCAGAGTGTCATTTAACTCGCCGCTGGAACCCCTAGACATCCTGATTATCAGGTCGAAATCCCCGGTCACCTCGTGCACCTCGAGGTCGGGTGGCAGCGATTCCAGTATCTGGTCGATATCCACCTCTGTGGAGACCTCAAGCATCACAACGGCGGAAACCCCCTCCCGCTGGATCCGGACCGTGAACTTCTCTATGACCCCCTCCTCCTGCATGCTGCTCACACGGTTTCTGACCGTTCCCTCGGAAACGCCTATCTCGTCAGCGATGTCGGTGAAGGAGGCCCGGCCATCCCGCTTCAGGTAATCAAGTATCTCCCGGTCGGTCTGATCCATGGTATATATAGTTGCTGGAATCGTTAAATCGGTTTCGAATTTCGCATCGATACCGCTGCTGATTCTCACTCCAGAAGCGTTATCTCCTTCACTTCCTCCACATCGCCCTCGTCGCCCATCGTAACCGAGAACGCTTTCCCGGACTCCTCCGCCGCGGCGTTGAGTACCGTGGTACCCATAAGCGAGTACTCGCCGAAATCCTCGTGAACGTGACCCGAGATCCAGAGGGCTGGTTTCTGCCTCATGATGATTTCGCGGAACTGCTTGAAACCTATCCTTTTCCCAGAGTGGATCTTGTCGCCGAGCTTCTCCGGCGGGTAGTGGGAGCCTACTATCACCTTCGACGGGTCGCCGTGCTCCTCTATAAGCTCCGAGACCTGTTTTTTCACGTCGTCAGGGAAGTCACCTCCCAGGAGTATTACGAGGTACTCGTCATCCACAGTCGCCTCAAGGAAGTTGAATATGGGGATATCGCCCTCCACAAGCTCCTCCTCGAGGAACAGGTCACGGTTCCCGGTGCAGCCTATAGCCGGTATCTCTATCCTGTCGAAAAGGTCGCGGGCGTAGTCCTCGTCCATGTAGTCGCCGAGGTTGATGAACAGGTCGTAGTCTCCGCTGTTCGCTTCCTCGATTGCGGCCTCCTTCAGCTCCTCGATCGCGTGGAAGTCGCTCGTGACAAGCATCTTGAGCGTCATAGACTACTCCCCTCTCTGAACCCTTTTAAGTATGGCCCGGCAGCCGTTCCAGTCCTGACTTGAGGCTATCCACTACGCCGACGCCGGGATGCTCCTGGTTATCCGTGATATCCCTGGCCCAGCTGGTCCGGTAGAAGAACAGCAACGCTATCAGGGCGCCGGAGACGTTGGCGACCGCGAAAGCAAGCCATATGCCGAAAGAGCCGATGGTGACTGCGAGCAGGTAGGTCAGCGGAAGCCTTATGACCCATATGGTCGCCACGGTCACTATCATCGCCAGCCTCGTGTTCCCCGCTCCACGGAAGGCGCCGTTGAAGACCCTCATGACTCCCATCGCTCCAAAAGTGAATGCGATGGTCCTGAGCATGGTTGATGCGGCATCCACGACCGCCGGGTCAGGTGAGAAGATGTTCGCGATAGTCCCCGCAGCGAAGTAGGTCAGCACCCCGAGACCCGTGAGTATCAGGAAGACGTACTTCGAGGCCTCTACACCCGAGCGTTTCGCCCTGTCGGGTTTGCCGGCCCCGACGTTCTGTCCTGTCAGGGTCTCAGTGGCCTGTCCGACCGCGGCAGCGGGGAGGAAGACTGTGGAAAGTACCCTAGCACCTATACCGAAGGCCGCCACTATCTCGGTCGGGAACATCCCGATTATGAACATCGTCGCGGTTATCCCGAGTGCGCGGGAGGCCTGGTCAAGCGATGCAGGGACCCCGAGACCCATTATCCTCTTCAGGAACCTCGTCTCTGGCTTCATCTCTCGAAGAGTCACCTTCAGGCCGTACCTGCCGCTGTAGAGCATGTATATGCCGGCGATCGACACCACGGCCCTTGAGAACACTGTGGCGATAGCGGCACCTCCTATACCCAGTTGTGGGAAGAACCACCAACCGAATATCAGGAAAGGGTCAAGCAGGATATTTGTGGCGACGGAGACCAGCATCAGTATCATCGGGGTTATGGTGTCGCCCCACCCTCTCATAAGGGCGCTGAAAGTGAAAAAGGTGAATAGGAATACCAGTCCCAGCAGTACTATCCTCATGTAGTCCACGGCGAGAGGCAGCACCGAGGGTTCCGCACCCATCAGGCCGAGCAGGGGTTCGATTATCAACAGCCCGAATGCGCCGATAGCCGCGCTCGTGAATATCGAGAACGCCAGCGCCTGGGAAGCAGCGTAGTTCCTCTGCTCCTTCTTCCCCGAACCCTCGTACTGCGCCACCAGCACCGAACCCGTTATCGCGACCCCGGAGCCGATGGAGATGAAAAGAAAAACCAGCGGGAAACCGAAGCTTATGGCCGCGAGCGCTTCCGTGCTCAGCCGTCCGAGCCAGAAGGTGTCCGCGATGTTATACGCTGTCTGGAGCAGGAAAGTTATGACCAGCGGCAGGGACAGGTAGAAAAGCGGGGCCTTTATGCTGCCCTCGGTTATGGACAGTTCTTCCCTGCCCCTGAAAATCCTGCCAAGAACCATGGAAAGGAATCAGGGCCGACATTTTTAATAGCTGGAGACCGAACTGGAAGCGGATGCAAATACCCGCTGACACCGCTAAACTGGAGGACTACTTCCTGGAGCGAGTTCCCCGCCAGCTAGGTTACTCGACCGGTATAGACCTGCTGCTGCTTCTGCTAGAGGAAAAACCGGGTGCACTCGTCATGGGTGTCAGCCCGGAACAGGAGAGGTTCGTTAAGCGGTTCTGCAGAGAGTTCGGGCTCGAGTACCTCTACAACCGGCATCTTGGTTTCTGGGAGAGGTTCCGCAGAAGACTGGGTATCGCTTCAGGCTTCGACAACCCGGGCATCGCGGTCGCGAGGTCGCGGGAAAGACTCGAAGTCCTCGAGAGGTCAGAGATTAACGGCTTCACATCCTTCAAGCAGGGATCACTCGGCAGGTTCCTCGGCTACCCGGAGGAGGCAGTAGAGTTCTACGCGGAATCAGACGACGCGCCCGGCATGGTGGTCCAGCAGAAGATAGAAAAGCTGGTGGAAGACGGAGAGATCGACGAAGAGGATTTGGCGTACATGGAACTGGTCGACTACGTGCCTCCACCAGAACTCGAAAGTATAGAGGCCGCGATCAACCGTGGGATGAAGCGTAAGGATCTCCTGCTTGAGTTCGACAGCGAGACAGGTAGCTCTATCGGGGAGCGCTACCTCGACGAGCTGTTGGAGACGCATCCATCAGTATAGGGACTACTCATCAAGGTGTTCGAGCGCCTCGAGCCCGTAGCTCATCGTAGCCCCGGCGCGCACCTGTGCCGCTATCTGGACAGTTTCCGCCACCTGCTCCTTCGTTGCACCGTGCTTGAGTGCTTTCTGGCCGTGGGTGTGGACACAGTAGCTGCACTGGGTTGCTGCTGCAGCCGCGAGCGCGAGGAGTTCTCTCGTGGTATCCTCGAACCCTGTGTTCTCACGTATCGACTCCTCCCACTGCTTGTAATCATCCGCTATATCTCCGCTACCCTGCTTGAAGAGTTTGGCGGCGTGCATGTGGTCTTCGTCCATCGGGTCAGACATGGCTATCATGGAAGGGTTACCTCCGGGGCTTTAAGCAGTTTGCCAGAGTCCGGGAAAGGTTCCTACCTCTCATCGCTCGAGTCTCGACCCTGGTTTTCAAAACCGGGTTCCTCCTCATCTTCACGACTGCGGTATCCCCGCCGGGGCTGTTCCTGTGACCGCTTCCCGATCATCTTCTTGTAGTGCTGCGGGTTCTTCAAGCCGTTGAGCCATAGCTCCGTGTTGTGCTCGCCGGCTGTATCGACCTCCAGGTCGCTGACATCGAATATCCTCTCCTGTATCTTCTGGTTTAGCTGTGTATGGGTCACGTCGCTGTAGTAGATGCTGACTATGGTCTTGTTCAGGATGCCTTTCTCGGTGATGACCTTGCGGTCTGTGAAGTGGTACATCACGAACTGGCGCTTGAACTCTGTATAAACCACCAGCAGGAGAGGGATGAGCAATCCTGCGAGAAGGTAGTTCTGGCTGAACGGCAGTAGACCCCTCGAGTACTCGAAAGCCACGCCCGCCGCCACCAGGACCGTGAGGAGAAATGAAACAAGGTACAACCGGAAGAACCGGGTGTCGAAACGTGACGGGTGTACCGACTCCTCCAGCTCCTCTCCCCGCTCAAGCAGCTCGTCCACGGATGAAAACATGGGGGTAAGTTGGTCTACCGGATAGTTAAAACTACCGCTGTGGGGAAAAAAGTGTTTATAAGGTGGCTCTCGCCACCTTTTCCTCTGTCCGATCTTCCAGCCTTTCCTCCAGTTCTTCGAGAACTGGTGACCGCGACTGCTCCAGCATGCTGTAGACCAGGTAATCAGCCTCACTGCCGGCTAGATCGTCCCTGTGCGGCTCGAATGCGTCGTATACCCAGCTGACCTCGTCCCAGAAGGTCTCGTAGTCATCTCTCCGGTTTCCCGGCTCCGAGACAGCGCGTTCGAGACCGGGTCCGAAGCCGTCGTAGTCTGATTCGACCCCGAGTATGTGGCGGCCGTAGAGAACTGCTATCTGGTCGGCTTTGCCGTAACCGGCTGAGCCGAGGATCTTGGGTACGCGGCCGAGAAGGAATGTATGGCGGGTCGGACCTGAGTCTTCCCTGAGTAAGTCTTCAGTCCCCATCTGGACCCTTGCTGGGATTGGGAACGCCCGGTTTTTAATCTTCCCGAACAGTTATATACGGGCGCAGACCAAAACTTTTCCAGTATTCGCTCCTTTCTCTAGAAGTCAGTGAGTTTATCGCGCCGGTAGAGATCGATTTCGCTGGCGGTGTTGGGTTTTTCTTGTCTCGCCGCGAACACCACTGCCTCGGCTATGTCTTCAGGCTCCGTTACTTCACCCTCCTCGAACCGCTCCCGGAAAGGGTCTCCATCCTCCGAGGCGAAATCGGTCCTGACCTCGGTGGGATTGATAACGGTGACCCCTACACGACCCTTTAACTGGCCGGAGAGGCTGAGCCCGTATCCCCGGGTCCACCACTTCGTCGCCGCGTATACAGGGTTAGAAGGGCGGGGATACTGGCCGGCGAAGCTCGCGACGAACACCATCTTGCCCTCCGACTCCTTCAGGTGTGGTATCGCGGCCCGTGAAGCGTAGAACATCCCGTCGCAGTTGACATCCATCATGAGGTGGTAGTCACAGGAGTCCATATCCTCCACCTCACCTCCCACTCCGACGCCAGCGTTGTTGACAAGGATGTCAAGGCCTCCCAGTTTTTCAACTGTTTCCCCAACCAGCTGTTCCACTTCTTCCTCCTCGGTCACATCTGTTTCGACCACGAGAGCGGTGGTGTCGAAGCTTTCCTCTATCTCCGCCGCTATCTCCTCAAGTTCGTCGCGGCTCCGGGAGGCAAGCGAGACGTTCGCCCCATGTTCCGCGAGAGCGTAGGCGGTCTCTGTCCCGATGCCGGAGCTGGCTCCGGTGACTATGGCGTTCTGGCCTTCAAGGTCGTCAAGCATGTCCGGAATCGGTGTTCCAACTGTTTTATAGCTCACGTCCGACCCCGGGCTTCTTATCCTGACGCGAGATAAAGACAGTATGGAGTACGTAAAAATCCAGGGACTGGAGATACCTGCCCTCGGTCTCGGGACCGCAAGGATGGCCGGGAGCGAGTGCAGGAACGCGGTGAAGGACGCGATGGAGTTAGGCTACCGCCACATCGACACCGCCCAGATGTACGACAACGAGGAGGTCGTGGGAGAGGCCGTATCAGCATCCAGCGTTGACCGGGAGGACATATTCCTGACGACGAAGATACACAGGAAGAACCTCTCCCGCAGGAAGCTAAAGAGATCGTTCGAGAACAGCCTCCAGAAGCTCGGGACCGACTACGTCGACCTGCTGCTTATCCACGCTCCCAGCCCATCAGTCCCGCTTGAAGAGACACTTGAGACCATGAACCATCTCCAGGAAGAGGGCAAGGTCCGCTTCATAGGGGTCAGCAACTTCAGGGTGGAGCGCCTCGAAAAAGCCATAGAGAAGTCGGAGACACCGGTAATAACCGACCAGGTGAGGTACAACCCCTATTACAGCCAGGACGAGGTGCTGGAGTTCTGCAGGGAAAACGACATACTCCTCACCGCTTACAGCCCGCTTGCAGTGGGAGAGGTGGTGGGTGACAGCGAGCTAGCCGAGATAGGGAAGCGGTACCGTAAGTCAGCCGCCCAGGTCGCGCTGAGGTGGCTGGTACAGCAGGAGAACGTCGCGACAGTTCCGAAGGCAGCAAGGCACCGCCACCTGAAGGAGAACATAGAGATATTCGACTTCGAGTTAAGCGAGGAAGAGATGAACACCGTTCACCATCTCAGCGGCGGCATAATCAACCGTATCAGGGACCGTTTCCGTATCTGAACCTTCTCAACTGGTCAACACCAGGTCGAACCTCTCCGTCTTCCACAGCCCGGCCACGAGTATGACCGCTATCACGACGGGCAGGATATTGAGGTAGTAAAGGTTCACTATACCCCAGAGTATCACGAAGCTCACCATGTCATCCAGCATGAACTCGCAGCTCCCCAGCCTTTCACGGAGTGAAGCGGTTTCGAAGCTCATCTCGAGTATGAGGTAGACGACCGCGGTGCTCATCATCCATCCCAGGAAGTTGGACACCGGGACACCATGGTAGACTCCATCCGCGTAGCTCCAGATGCCAAGAGATACAGCCGCAGGATCGAGCACCATATCTATAAGCAGCACCGTTACAAGCGTCACTGGAAGCCGCCAGGCCCGTTTCCCGACAAGCAGCATCGAGAGAAGATAGCCGTTGACCGCAAGAGGCAGGAAGAAAAGTGGCAGTCCGACAGGGACGCCGGCAATCATCGGACCCAGATCCACGAGGTAGCTGAAATCCCCGTAAGGGAAGCCTGTTGCAAGCCCAACTATCTCGATGCCGTAGGTGTACAATACGGCGGCTGCGATACCTGCCATCGACCTCCGGTCGACGAGAGGGGCGATACCGGCCAGGAGCGGCGACCTCATAACCAGAGTCCCCGCGATTATCAGCAGGGCGTTGAAACGCAGCACACCCGTCAGGTGTTCAGCCGACGCTATGAACATCAGCGCCCCGACCACAGGGAAGACAACCGAGATGGTGAACCTGTTCCTCCTGACGATTCCGTCAAACGCCTCCAAGATGTATCACCACCAGCCCGTAGAGGGTGAACAACATCCCGATGAAACCGTTAAGGTAGGGGAACCACCAGTAGACCCTGCTGTCATCCATGTCCGCTATGTAGGCGGAAGCCGTGAGCACGGGATAGATGCAGAGCAGCAGGCCGGCTGGAAACATGGTTTTCAGGAAGAAAAGTGCTGCCAGGAACCATAAGAAGATGCAGTAGGTGTAGGCCGCGGGCCTGCCGAGAAATGTGGCGGTGGTTTCCACCCCGGCTTCTCTGTCGGGCCCGATGTCAGGTATAGCCGAGAACGTGTGCATCGCCATCGTCCAGGTCCATCCGCCCGCGATTACCTCGAAAGGGGGTAGAGCCCCGGTTAGGTGGGTGAAGGTCAGCACACCGGGAAGTATGTAGAGTCCGTTGCTCAGAGAGTCAAGGAAAGGCCTGGACTTGAATCGGACCGGTGGAGCGCTGTAGGCCGTGGAGAGGAAAAGGAACAAAAGAATCGCAGCCGCTGCCTTGGGTTCCAGGATTGGTGCCCAGAGCAGCCCCAATAGGCCTGATGCCGCGGTCAGGGCGCCGGTTTTCAGGTCACGCCTGTATAGAGTCTCCCGTTCCTTCTTCTTGGGGTTCTTCCTGTCGATCCTGCGGTCGAAGTAGTCGTTCACGCCGTAGAGGAAGATATTCGCCGGGATAAGGAAGTAGAGGAAAAGAAGAGCGTTGTGGAGTGTCAGTATCTCTCCTTTAGAGGATCCGTAGACTATGCCGAGAAGAGCGGGTCCGGCCAGGTAGAGCCAGAACCTCGGTCTCGACATCTTCACCAGGTAGCCGAGGTCACTCGAAATCTTCCTTCACCTTTTCCGCCGTGTGCTCCCCGCTGATAAGGCACATCGGCATCCCGATACCCGGGTTTGTGTAGGCGCCGGTGTAGTAGAGTCCCTCCATCTTTCCCGACCGGTGTGAAGGCCGGAAGAAGGCGGTCTGCCGGAGTGTGTGGGCCAGACCCAGGGCGGTACCCCTGTAGCTGTTGTACCTCTCCTCGAAATCGGATATCGAGAAAACCTTCTCGTACTCTATAGCCTCCTCTATATCCTCGCCTGTGTTCCGCTCCATGTCGCTGATGACGAGGTCCCTGAACCTCCCCCGTGTCTCCTCATCGTCCTCCAGGCCGGCCGCCACAGGGACGAGGACGAAAAGCGCGCTCTTTCCTTCTGGCGCCACGGTGTCGTCGGTTGCGGAGGGGTAGCAGATATAGTAGGCTGGGTCCTCCGGCCACCCTGGTTCATCGAATATCTTCTCGAAGTGGTCGTCCCAGTCGGTGGGAAGCACCAGGCTGTGGTGCTCAAGCTTTTCCAGCTTGCGGTCAAGGCCGAGATATACCAGGAAGGCTGACGGCGCAAGGGTCTTGCGGTCCCAGTAACCACTGTCTAGGCTCCTGTACTTCTCCGGCAGAAGCCGGGTCTCGGTGTATGCGTAATCGATGTTTGAAACCACGGCATCGAAGCTGTAGCTATCTTCCTCCGTCTCCACCTCCAGTTTTTCGCCACGGTCTATCCGGGATACCTCTTCTCCGGTCAAGAACTCCGCTCCCTGCTCCCGGGCGAGCTGTTCCAGCCCCTCTATAACGGAGTAGATGCCTCCCTCCGGGTAGTATACTCCCTGGTTGAAGTCGACATGACTCATAAGGTTGTAGAGCGCCGGGGTGTTGTCCGGGGCACCCCCCAGGAATACAAGGCTGTACTGCATCACCTGCTGGAGCTTGGGGTTCTCGAAGTAGTTCTCGACATGGTCCTGCATGGAGCCCAGTAGTTTTATCCCCCTTGCACCTTTCAGCACATCGAGTGAGAGGAAATCTCTCAGACTGCTCCTGTCCTCCAAGACGAACTCTTCCATCGCCGTCCTGTAGTTCTTCTCGCTTTCATCTAGGTAGGCCTGGAAACGTTCTCCAGCACCTTCCTCGTACCGCTCGAAAAGTTCCTCGACCTCCCCCGGGTCTGCAGGCACATCCATAACGTCTCCATCCTTGAAGAATATCCTGTAGTTGGGTTCAAGCCTGGTGAGCCCGTAGTAGTCGCCAGGTTCCTTACCGAACTTCCCGAAGAAACGCTCGAATACGTCCGGCATCAGGTACCAGGAAGGACCCATATCGAACCGGAAGCCTTCCTCCTCGAGAACTGAGGCTCTTCCACCGACTTGGTCGTTCTTCTCGATGACAGTGACCTCCGCGCCTTCACGGGCCAGGAAAGCAGCAGCCGAAAGCCCTGCTATGCCGGCTCCCAGCACGCCTATAGTTTTATCCTTCATCAAGCTCAGAGCCGTGGCGGAAATTTAAATCATTGGACCATAAAAACCATCTGTCAGATGGAGCGGGACAAGCGCGCGATCTTCAGGGACAGCAGCACCACCTACTACTACAGCAGCCTCTTCTTCCCGAAGGAGGTGCGGAAAGACGTATTCACGCTCTACAGCTTTGTCAGGACCGCCGACGACTTCGTGGACCGGGAACCGCAGGATGTGGAAGGTTTCAGGGAGTTCAGGGAGAGGGCGCTAGATAACCTTGAATCAGCTGGCTCCGGGAACGAGATCATAGGCGGCTTCTCAGAGCTCTACCGACGAAAGGGCTTCCGGAGGGAATGGGTGGAGGCCTTCCTGGACTCGATGGAGGCCGACATCGAGAAAAAGGACTACGAGACTATGGGGGAAACACTTGAATACGTCCACGGTTCCGCGGAGGTTATCGGCTGCTTCATGGCCAGGATACTCGGATTGGAGGAAGAGGCGATGGAGTACGCGAAGATGATGGGTCGGTCGATGCAGTACATCAACTTCATCCGGGACATAGAAGAGGACAACAGGCTCGGCAGGACCTACCTGCCACGTGAAGCCCGGGAACGCCACGGGCTGGAAACCCTGGAAGAGGAGGAAGCCAGGCGGAATCCGGAGCGTTTCCGGAGCTTCATTGAAGAGCAGGTAGAAACCTACAGGGAGATGAGACAGGAGGCGGTTGAAGGCTTACGATACATCCCGGCCCCTTACAGGTTTCCCGTGGCAACTTCCTCAAACCTGTACAGGTGGACCGCAGGCCGGATCGAAAGACAGCCCTTCATAGTTTACGATAAAAAGGTCAGGCCCGGCAAATTCAGGATAGGGATAGAACTAGCACGGAGTGTGTTAAGATGGAACTGAGACGGAGGATAGCGGAACACCGGAAAGAAGTCTCCAGCTACCTGGATGAATACGTCGAAGAGCTTGATTACCTCCGTGGAGGGCCGGGAAAGGATCTGGAGGAAAAGCTCCTTCCTATGGTGAAAGAAGGCAAGATGGTCCGCGCCTTTCTGGTCCGGCAGGCCTACAGCTTCTTCAGCGATGACCGGCCAGAAGACCTCCTCAGAGCTGGTAGCGCCATAGAACTCGTCCACACCGGTCTCCTGGTGCAGGACGATGTCATAGACAGGGACACCATGAGACGCGGTCTGCCCGCTATCCATATCCAGTACCGGGATGAGTCAGAGCAGGAAGGCTATGACGAGCCGGGACACTACGGGGAGAGCATGGCCAACTGCCTGGGTGACACCGCCTTCTTCCTTGGGTTCAGGATACTCTGCGACCTCGAAGCCGAGGCAATGCCGCGGCAGAGACTCACCAGATACTTCTGTGAGGCCCTCATGCAGGTGGGGCTCGGAGAGATGCAAGACGTCGACATGGCTTTCAGCAACACACAGGTATCCCGGCAAGAGGTGCTGGAGATGTACAGGCGAAAGACCGCGAGATACACTTTCTCGCTGCCCTTGGCTATGGGGGCTGAACTGGCAGGAGAGAGCCCCCAGACCATCGACACCCTGAAATCTGTGGGTGAGGAGATGGGAGTTCTCTTCCAAATAAAGGACGACGAACTCGGGCTCTTCGGCGACCCAGAACGGACCGGGAAGCCTGTGGGCTCCGACCTCGAGGAGAAAAAGAAAACCCTCCACCTGCTCCACCTGCTTGAAAGACTGGAAGGGCAGGAAAGGGAACAGATCTTTGAGAAGATAAGCGGCGAAGTATCGGATCAGGAGCGTGAAGAGATACTGGAGCTGATGCGCCAGAAGAACATACAGGAAGAACTACTCGGGATGATGAAGGAGATCAGGTCGGGCATAGCCCAGGAACTCGCGGCTTCTGATCTCCCGGAGGACGCAAGGCAGGAACTGCTGGAACTCGCAGATTTCTGCATGAACCGGGAGAGATGATCACCTGAACTCCGGCTCCTTCCTGAACTCGAACCTGTTAACGACGCTCCAGTCCTCCTCGTCGAGAACTACCAGCTCGCGCTCACCGAAGACGTAGAGGTAGTCGTTGACATACCTTGCGCGCCTCGGGTCTTCTACGTCGACTGTCTCCAGCTTCTCAAGGCCGTCGCTGTAGTCTAAGACGTAGCCCTTCCCAGAGCCGGGGACGAAGAACACATCGTGCCTCGGGTCGATGGTGAAGGCGTGGTGGTCCCGGTTGACCTCAGAGCTGTAAGAGTCCACTATCATGGAGTCCTCGATCACTGGCTCAGAGGCGTCGGATACATCGAATATTACTGCCTTTAGCTTGAAATCCTCCTCGCCGATACCCAGGACGCGGTCTTCTCCAAGCGGGTGCAGGTAGGACGAGAAGCCGGGAAGCTTGAGCTCGCCCTGGAGCTCAGGGTTCTCGGGGTCAGAGAGGTCGATGACGTGGAAAGGATCAATCCTCCGGAAGGTGACTACGTACGCCCTGTCATCTATGTACCGGACGGAGTAGATCCTCTCGTCCAGCCCCATATCTTTCACAGAGCCAGATATCTCGAGATCGCTTTCCAGCACGTAGAGGTCGTTCGCAGTCGAGTCAGGGAAGCTGAAACCTGCATCACCTACGGTCGTGGCTATCCGGAGTCTTCCGTCACTCTCGTCCACCGAGAACTGGTCGTTAACACTGCCCGGCACTTTTCCGGTCTCCTCGACTTCAAGGTCGGCGGCGCCTACCCGGGCGATGCCGGTGCTCACGAACTCCCGGCGATGCTCCTGAGAGTAGTTGCCCATCTCGTTCCTGAACCTTTTCTGCCAGTTCTCCCTGTCCTTCTTTGGGAGCGAGTTCCTGTAATCCTCGATTATGGTCTGGAGTTCGACCATCTTCGCGCGGTCGCTTATATCGTAGCCGTCGAGCCGTTCTATCCTGTCGACCGTCTCCTGGTCGACCACGTTCTCCCCTCTCTCGTCGAAGAAGTCTAGAAGTATCTCGGCGGTGCTTTGCCGCTCCTGGTATGTAAGGTAAATCGAGTCCCGGGACATGTAGACGACGGTATTAGACCGGGAGCCGACGAAGGTGGTAGAATCGTCTACAGCGCCGTCCTCCGCCGCAAACCTCAGGACCGTGTAGGTCGTGTCGGCCTCCGCATCGCCCACAGGGCGGTAGACGCTAGTACACGGTATGACCGTCCTCTCGGGACCGGTGGCGGCTATTATCGGGCACGGATTCGAGGGGTCAACGCTCTGTTTCAGCACCACGAATACCTCCCCGTTCTTCATCCGGGAGGTAACCACCGACCCGTTCAGCTTCATACTCCACTCTCTTTCCGGGGAGGACGGGTCCGAAACGTCGTACCCCAGTATCCTCCTGCCCTCGAAAATTACCAGGGTGTCGTTGCTGAGAAGCATCTCGCCGTTCCTCCTTATCTGTGACTGGACCGAGATGTTCTCCGCGGGCAGGGTGTTCATCACCGAGATGTTGGAGCGCTGGAAACGCGGGTATATCATCTCCGCGCCGCGCTCGAACCGGGGGTAATAGCTCTGCTCGGACGAGTAGTAGAAGTACCTGCCGTCGGTCTTTAGTATATCGGGCTCGTCGATACCGGTTACCTGTACATTCGTTTCCGAGTACCGCTCCACTTCGCCCTGGAAGCCGCCGGAGCGTGCGGGGGCCGTGTCAGCCGCGGTGGTTTCCATCGCCCTCTGCGCCTCCAGGCCCGAGGAGAGCGATGCGTAGCCGGAACCCGACGAGCGGGATAGGTACTCCCTGAACTCCTGTTCCGAGGAGAACTTCTCGACTCCCTCGTCCTGCACCGGCGCATTATCTTCCGGTTGCTCCATCCCGACGGAGATAAGGGCAAGCCCCAGCCCTGCGAGAACTGAGACCGCCAACACGGTTCTCCATTCCATGTACCAGAACTAACCTCCGCGACTTATTAAACCAGATGTGGACGTTCGACAGCGGGCGAACCAACTTGCCCTCACTTTTTATTCCATACCAGCGATAATTATAGCTAGAAAACGCCATGCAGTTCCTTTCGCTGTCGAGCAGGAAGCTTTCGATGTACGTCCTCTACACACTGGCAGCCGTGGGTGTCTACTACATGGTCTTCACCATATACCGGGCTGACGCCCCGCTGATATGCCTGGGTATCCTGACGGTTCTGGTATTCAAGGACACCGTTCTCGACATGTTCCTGTTCAGGAAAGACCCGCTCATCTACGAGTACATAGAGCACGCCCCTTTCAACTATGTCCTGGTTATCTACCTCGTCTTCATGGCCGACCTGAACGGCAGTTTCATGGCCTTCGCGTTCAACGACGTGCATCTAACGGGGATTGCGCTCGTCGACCTGGTGCTTGACTTCAACCAGGATGCGAGAGCCTGAGGCTCAGCTGGCGGCCTCCTGGTAGATACCGTCCAGTTCCCGCCCCAGCTCTTTACCTTCCTGAGGCATCACGTTGCTGCTCCTGTCCCAGACGGTGTGAAGAGCGGAGGCCTGGTAGAATGTTTCAAGACCTCTAGCGCCGTATTCCACGTCTTCCAGCAATCCGGAGTATTCTTCGAAGACAGAGGCCATGTCGCGGAAGTCCTTGCCCTCGGCAAAGTCGTGGGCGTGCTCGATTATCTCCAGGTAGTCGGGACGGCCGAGCTGTTCCATCGCCCAGCTGTAGGCCTCCTCCACGTCTTCAAGTTCTACGAGGGAGACGAGTTTCATTCTCGTGGCCTCCCCTGGCTCTTCCTCGTAACCGTCCTGCATGTAGGCTTCTTCGACCGACCATGCCACCAGTTCGCCCCAATGGTGGGGATCATCCAGGCGGGCGTCATCGCTGGCTATCTCTTCCTCCCAGTGTCGCGGCAGCTTCCAAGGGTCTTGGACCGCTTCAAGGCCTTCATCTCCGGCCCCCTTATTCATCTCGTACATCGGCAGCGCCTCCGACGCAGCAGAACCTATATCCTTGCTCCCGTGCTCCCTGGCCTCCTCCTTTTCCTCAAGTTCCCGGCTTAACGCCACAGCCTTCTTCGGCAAAAAGAGAGGAGTATATAAAGATAGGGCCTGGCTTCAGGAGAGTGGTTCAAGATGATTCCTGAACTCGAGAGAAACGAAAAGAAAGGAGCTAACTGGGCTAAAGCCCTTCTAAATCAAGATATAACGCTGGCAAGAGGCGAAGAAACGGAAGGATACAGTTCTTCTAGAATAGAGACAGCCGAAAATGAGATGGCCAGAATTTACATAGAAGAAAACGGATACGGTGTATAAGGACCGATTCATTAAGATAATCTAAAAGTCGGTGGAGCTACAACTCTCGCTTTTCTCTAACAAATTTCTCGTTTTTCTAACAAGCTGTTAGAGAACAGAATAAATTAACAAAGCCGGTTATCGGCTTCGCTTCTACCCTCCCCTGTAGTAGAATATGGACACACCGGACTCGAATGACCGGTTCAGGGCGAAATCGGGGTCGGAAATCAGCTCCCTGAAGGTCGGATGGGGGTGGTGGGAACTGTTTGAATGGTAGACGTATCCGGGACGGTCGAAATAGTACCTCTTGAGCACTTGGATCTCTTCGTCCTCGGCGAGAGGGCTGACAGGTCTTTTCGAATAGTAGGCGAGCTGTCGGAGGTAAAGGTTGGTGTAGACCGGTGCCTCCTCCGGGGTGTTCTCCTTCAGCCAGTCAGCGGGTCTATTCACACGGTCGT
>CAZAII010000009.1:0-18710 GCA_964485165.1 uncultured archaeon
GCCTCGGAAGAAGAGAAGCAGGACGTGGACATCTCCGAGCAGTTCAACAGCTGATTGAGATTTCAGGGAAATAATGATAGCCGCCACCGTTCAGGTGCGGCGGTTGTTAAATCATCCCAGTAGCCTTCTCAGCCCGGGCAGTATCTGCTGTAGGTTAGGCGCAAGTTCCACATCTTCTAGATCTTCCTGCGAGAACCATTTCATCTCCGAGAACTTCTCCTCCTGTAGTTCAGGGTCGCCCTCTAATTTTGCGAGGTATCCATGCCAGAGATAGAGTTCGCCGCCGTGCATGAACTCGCCTGAGAAGAAAGGCTTTTCCAGTTCAACCTTTACCCCTATTTCCTCTTCTGCCTCCCTTACCGCTGTACCGGTTGGCGATTCATCCTCCTCGACCTTTCCACCTGGCACCTCCCAGTGTTCCTCGTCTCGGCGGTACAGCAAGAGAAGTTCGCCATCCTCGATTATCACACAGCCTGAAAGCTGGGTCGGCATAGGGGTTAAAGGCGGCCGCGTACTCTTTACCCTTTCGATTAGAGGAAGTAGAAAAGAGGCGCCATTATCGCCAGGCCGGCGACTATACCCGTGACGAAGGCTTTCCTCCAGTCTCCGAGGCCTTCTCCATGCTCCCTCGCCTCTTCGACGAACTCGGTCATCACCAGGTATATCATGGCTCCCGCCGCGAAGCCGAAGCCGATCGGCATGAAAGCTCTGGCCTGCCTCACAAAGACGAAAGCGATGACGGCACCGATTGGCTGAGGTACACTCGAAAAGATGGTGGCGGCGAGCATCTTCCACCTGTTCATTCCCATGTTACGGAAAGGGATAGAGATCGCGATACCCTCCGGTATGTTGTGTATCGATATCGCTATAGTCATCAAGATGGCAAGTGGCGGCACCAGAAATCCAAGGATAGGAACACCGCCTTGAAATCCGAGCTCGGCGAATGACACGCCTATCGATACCCCTTCAGGGAAGCTGTGGACCGTCAAGACGCCAAGGATCAGCACCATCTTCTTGAAGTCCGCCTCCTCGAAGGTGCCGGGGTCGATTTCGTAGTCCTCTAGGAACCGGGAAGCGCCCTCCACTAGGGCAACCCCCACCAGGAGACCCACCGCGACCTCGAGAACGGAGCCGGATGCTAGGCCCTCGGGTATCAGACCGAATATCGAGGCGAAGAACATTATGCCGAACGCCAGCCCCCAGAGCGCCACTATCCACCGGTCGCTGAACTCCTGCTTGAAGAAGAACGGGAGCGCCCCTATACCGGTGGCAAGGTCTGTAATTATACCTGCGATAAGTACGAACACAAGGTTTTCCAGTAGGGCCATAATAAGCTTTAGAGCCTCGATATCTTATATTATCCCCGGCAAAGAGGTTTAGGCAGGCCTAAACCTCAGTCAATTGATCTGGAAATCTCCCGTGCAATCTCCTCGCCGTTCTCCAGCTCGGACCGGTCGTAGTCCAGCTCTATCTCGTCACCGGTGTAACGCGGCGTGACATGGAAGTGCATGTGGAAGACTTCCTGACCGGCAAGTTCGCCGTTGTTCTGGTCGATGTTGATGCCACCGGGTTCGAACGATTCCCTCAGACCGTTCGCCACCTTCACAAGGGCATCCCACATGTAGTCCATGCCCTCCGCATCATGTATATCGTCGACGTGTTCCTTCGGCACGACGAGGGTGTGACCCTTCGACACAGGGTTGGCGTCCAGGAACGCGATGACTTTCTCGTCCTCGTAGACAACGTTCGCTGGTATCTCGCCCTCCGCTATACTACAGAAGATGCAGTCGTCGGTCATGGGAACTGTATGGCGAAAAAAGCTGAAATATCCACCGCTGGACTCAGCTTTTTATTCAAGAACCCGAAGTCATACCTGTGGAGATGCTCAGGATTCTCACCGACCTGATAGTCGGGAATACGGAGGGCGACACGGCAGAAGAGGAGACCATCCAGAGGATAAACCAGTCCCTGGAGAAGTCGCTCCAGAAGAACCGCGGAGAGTGGAAGGATGCCTACGAGAGCTACAAGCAGGAGGAACGCGAGCACTTCCTGAACACTGTGGAAGGAATCCAGAGAGATGTGATACAGGACATAGTCGGCGAGATAAAAAGGATAAACGAGGAGGAACGCGAAAAAGCGCTCCAGGGACTTGAGGACCGGCTGGCGGAGTTCCGGCAGCAGATCTCCACCAAGGCCGACAGGGAAGAACTGGATGAAGTTGAAGACCGTGTAACGGAGGTCGAGACCCGTGTCGATACCACCAGCCGGGAGATAGGGAACCTGAAGGAAGAGATAAAGGATATCCGGAACACAGGCGAGAACAGACGCCAGGCCATCCAGAGGCTGGAAGAGGTCGCGGAAGAGCTAGAGGAACAGGTAGAGGAGCACAGAGCCCAGCTTGAACGGAAGATAGCAAAAAAGATAGGCGCCGAAAAGCTTGAGGAGATGAGGAACGAGTTCGACTCCCGGCTGAACAGGCTGGAAACCAACTCGGCTGACAACGAACGGCTGAAGAACCTTGAAGGCGAACTCGATGAGATAAGCCGGCACGTCGGCGAGCTGCATTCACGGACAGAGACACATGAGGAAAGGACGAGGAAGGCGGAGCGCGCCAGGGAAGAACTTCAGGAGATACGCGAGAAAGTGGAGCAGGAACCTGGCGAAGACCACCGGCTTGAGCAGAAAATCGTAAGGCTGATGAAAAGGATAGACGAGCTTGAGCGGGAGCACTCGAAGACACAGCAGACCGTGGAGCGGATGAAGGATAACGCGGACCGGCGCAGCGAGGTCAGGATGGATTCAAGCGGGAACCTCTCTCAGGACGAAACCCGGGCTTCGAACTCGCTTTCCCCCTCACAGATCGATCGATCCCGTATAGGAGAGGAACTCACGATCAACGGTCAGCTCAGCTTCCACAAGCAGTTCACCGACAGCTACCTCTACACCCTCAGCGACCAAGGGGCCCACCTCCTGGTCTACAGCGACGACGAACTTTCCGAGGGTGAGAGGTCTCTGACCGGCAGGCTCAAGAAGATGGAAGACCGGCTCTACCTCCGGGTCTGAGACCTGAGTAGCCTTAAAAGTGTTGACTGACTGATTTCTTCTACTCATGCGGCTGTGGTGTAGTCCGGCCAATCATCTCGGCCTTTCGAGCCGATGACCCGGGTTCAAATCCCGGCAGCCGCACTTTTCAAGTGCTTGACCCGGTGATTTGAAGCTTGAGAAGAACTTGCTTCTTCGCGGGTTCAAATCCCGGCAGCCGCACTTTCTATGGGAAATATGCTGGAGCATCATCTCTGATGCTGCGTGCCGCACTTTCCTGCAATCTGTTCCAGTTATGGGTAAGGATTTAACGAGGACGACAGCAAATAGTTCTCATGGGCCTAACCAGATTCGGTTCGAGCACCGCGGCGGTCGCTGCGGTCCTATTTGTAGCCGGCATAGTAGCTCTAGCACCCGCTGGAGCGGCTCAGTCAGACCAGATAGCCCCGGGTTTCGAGCGGAATTTACCGCTCATCACACCAGATAACCGGGCTCATCTAAGGATGTTGAGGCCGTTCAACACCGGTATCTGGAGCATGAACATATCAGTCAGGAAAACCATGAGAAACGTAAGCATATCGATATCGGCTCTACCTAACTCCTCCACCGCCGTCCCGGCTCCCGAGGACATGGTTTACCGGTATATCAACGTTTCATCCCCCCGGCTTAACTCCTGGAACGCATCCAGTATTGATATCGTTTTTCCTGTGAACAGGAGCTGGATGGAGAAGGTCAAAGAAAGTTCAATCAGGCTGAACATCCTAGAGGGTGGAGAGTGGCGGGCCCTGGAAACCAGCAGGTACAGGGAGGAGGAAAAGAGAGTCCTCTACGTCGCCAGCAGTTCTTCAGTCTCCTACTTCGCTGTAACCGCGGAGAAAGGTTCGGATACCGGTATCTCGATTCCTGTAGCCGTTCTGGGAGGGGTGGCTGCCCTGCTGTTGATTTCATACCTGATCTACAGTCGGATGGGTGGAAGTCAGACTGAGAGCCGGACTTCCGAGCAGAGGCTTGGAAACCTGATGCAGGAGATAAAGAGCGACCTGCGGGAGAGACCTGTCCGCCGACGGGAAGAACTGAACACCAAGATTGGCAGGGCTTCAGAGCTTATCGACGCTGGCGAGTACGACAGGGCAGAAAAGATACTTGAGGAGGTCAAGGACTCCATAGAAGACGACGATTACTGATACAGCTGCTGGTAGGCGCTCCACCGGTAACGGAGCGTCTTGAAGCAGTCCTCGGCGACTTCCTCCTCGGCGACATACATACGCCTCCAGCCCTCAGAGGTCCTGATCTGGATGTAGGGATTCTTCGCCTCTAGCTGTACACCCACCTCCTCTATCTCGGAGAAATGTGACTTGTCGATCAGCTCCCCGGAGCTGTTCTCATCCTCTATCTCATCCCACTCATCCGACTCCGACCGGTGTCTCTCGATAAAAGACTCTGTAACAGTTATTTTCCCGAGTTCCGAGTCGAACTCGTCCTTCTTCATGTATAGAATTGGTGCCGCGCACTAATGAATCATTCGACGGTCAATAGGCGTTAATCCGGGCTGTATCGTCCTTCCTGTCTCCTGAAAGGCTCTTCATCCATCTCCTCGTGGACGTGCGCGACCAGTCCTGGAGTCCTGGCGATAATGAAAAGTCCCTTGCCAAGCCGGTAGTCCCAGCCGAGGTCTGTCATCACCGCGGCTATCGCGCCGTCAACATTGAGAACCAGACGTACTTTTTCCTCTGCGAACTCTGACTGTATCTCTTTCATCTTCTCCACGGACTCGGCGGCCAGCCCCAGTTCTTCAGCTTTACTGAAAATCTTCGAGGCACGGGTATCCTCATCCTCGTATACCTTGTGGCCGAGCCCCGGGATTTTCTTTCCCTCTCCAAGATATGCCTTGACTATCTCCTCTGCGGTCTCATCACTCTGGAGCATCCGCATGCAGTTCTCTATGGCGCCGCCGTGGCTGTCGCCAAGCGCGAGGACGCCTGCTGCGACACCAGCGTTCATGGGGTTCCCGCCGCTCTGGACAGTCCTTGCAGCGACCGTGCTGGGATTGCCAACGCCGTGGTCTATAGAAGAGCTGAGGACAGTGTTGAAGAGCTCGGACTCCTCCTCTGAGGGCTGCTCCCCCCTCAGGATGAGCCATATAGCGTCGGCGAACTCCATATCCATGGCTTCTTCGAGCGGTACACCGCGGATGACCGCATCCTTTCCGCTTGACGAGATCGATGTCTCCCAGTCTGTCACAGTATCTCCTCCAGTTTATCTCCTATCTCGTGGTGGACATCCACCACGTGTGCTCCTGCGTCTTCAAGCGCTTTAACCTTTCCGGAGGGCGTACCCCTCTCCCCCCTGATTATGGCGCCGGCGTGGCCGTACTTCTTCTCCGGCATTCTCTCGGCGAATCTGCCCGCTATGAAAGCCATCACAGGTTTTTCGAAACAGTTTTCTATGAACTCTGCTGCCTTCTCCTCGTAGGTTCCTCCCAGCTCTCCGAAGATCACGACTGCCTCGGTCTGGTCATCCTCCTGGAACAGGCGGAGAGCGTCTTCGAAAGTCGTACCCGCGATAACGTCACCTCCCAGGCCCGCGGCGGTTGAGACACCGTAGCCCGCCTGCCTCACCACCCAGGCTGTCTCGGTCGTCATTCCTCCGCTCTTTGAGACGATTCCCACCTTTCCCTCCCGGTAGACTTTTCCAGGCTCACTCCCCCCTATCGGCCCCAGCTTGCATTTACCCGGCGAGATGATTCCCACAGAGGTCGGTCCTACCACCCTTGCGTCATTCTCATCAGCCTTCCTCTTGATATGCCAGGCGTCCCTGGTTGGAATCCTCTCGGTGATGATGTTCACTAGAGGTATACCGTTCTCCAGAGCCTCGAAGGCTGCATCCCTCGCCGCGAAGGCGGGGACGTACACAAGCGAGGCGTTGATACCTGGGTGCTCTTCCAGGGCCTCAGCGACGGTGTCATAGACAGGGATGCCGTCCATTTCCTGGCCGCCCTTGCCAGGGGTTACGCCTGCAGCGACATCCGTCCCGTATTCAACCATCTCCGGGACCTTTTCACTTGCCTCCCTGCCGGTTATTCCCTGTACCAGCACCTCTGTATCTTTGTCAATCAGTATGCTCATCCTGAAACAGCCTCCTTCACGCTTTCAAAGTCCAGCCTGTCTATAGATTTCCCGCTGTAGCTGGAACCGAACAGGTCATGCTCTTTCACCCATACGAACTCCATACCGACTTTTTCACAACCTCTGTCTACCTCCGCGTTGTTGCCGAAGTAGACGAACTCCTCGCCTTCTTCACCGCGGCAATCGAGGAAATCCTGGAAGATTTCTCTTGAAGGCTTCGAAGATCCGGCGATCTCCGAGACTACTATGCACTCCAGCTCCAGGTCTCTCTTCTTCCTGAGTCTCTCCCATAGCTCGAGATGCTCGGCGGAGTTGTCGCTTATCAGGCCGGGGACGCCAAGCTCTTGGCTGCAATTCCTGAAGAGCTCGAACTTCCCAGTCTCCTCTAGGTAGGAATCAAACCTTCGCTCATAGCTCCTCTTTATCTCTTCCGCGTCACCCGGAAGACCGTGCTCTTCTAGGAACTCCCGTATATCCCCCGACTTGAAGATATTGTACCTGTAAATCACGAAATGTGGGACATCCTCCACGCCCTGCTCTGCAAGGTGGTCCTTCACCGCCTGGTTTATCATTGCCCTTGACGGCAACAGTGTATCCCCGACATCGAAAACAGGGGTCCTAGACACTCTCATCACCCTCAACAATATCCATCAGCACCTCTGCAGTCCGTGTCATCGGCGTGTCTTTCCTGAAGAGCTTCATCTCAAGGCCGAGTTTTTCCCGCGTCTCCCTCAGCAGTTCGAACGCCCTGTCCGCTTTGGGACCGTCTCTCCTCACGACTATAGGGTAGTCCGGTTTTTCCTCTTCCAGGGCCTGGCAGAATCCTTTCATGGTCCGGTAGATGTCGGTGTTGTTCGCGGTCCCCCCGACATGCCAGAGTCCTCGCAGACCCGGCTTCGACATTATCACCTTGCTCAGACGGTACACCTTTTCGGTCGGAGGGTTGCCGCCGTACTCGGTATAGTTCGCGGGCTCGCCGCCGTACTCTATCAGGGCATCCATGTTGGTTAGAGAGGCACCTCCACCCGCCAGCATCATGCCTATGTCGCCATCCAGCTCGGTGTACTTCCCCGCTATGCCGCGGTGGTCGTCCCTGTCTATCTTTTCCGCCTCGATCTCTCTTTCGGTCTTTTCTCTCCCGAACTCGGAGCGCTCGCCGTAATCCCGGCTGTGGCGGTAGGACGCATCGTCATCCAGTTCTACCATCGCGTCCAGGACGACGTAGCCGTCGCCGGTCCCCACAAGAGGGTTAACCTCTACCATCCGTGCGTCTTCCTCTAGGAAGCAGTCCGCAACACGATAGATGTTCAGCGCCAGCTTCACCAGCCTGTCGCTCTCCACCCCGCTCCGCTTCAGGAACTGCCTTATCCTCCACTGGGACAGCTCTGCCAGGGACATCTTTTCGACCTGGCTGTCCTCTACGCCGGTGCCGCCCTCAGCCGAGAAGAGAAGTACAGGTTCCCGGGAATCGGTGTCGTAGAGGCACGCCACGTAGAACTCCCGCTCGTAGTCAACCCTGCTCTCTACCAGGACTTCTTCCACCTCGTGGCCGTTGACCTCCGAGCCCTCCATCTCTTCCGCTATCTCTTCTGCCTCTTCCCGGGCGGATGCGAACTTCACGCCGCCGTGCTCCTTCCGGTCCTTCGCCAGGACCTGCGCCTTGACGACGTATTCCTCGCCCTCCCAGTCCGGCACTTCCAGACCGTAGCTGGAGAGCAGTTGCTTGGCCTCGTGTTCGAAAAGCTTCACAGTCAGGTTTTGCCTCTTACAGCTTTAAGTCTTGAATATTCATATACACACATGGTATACACGCGGAAGGGAGACGAGGGCCGGACGGACCTGGCATCGGGTGAACGTGTCTCGAAGGCCAGCGAGAGGATAGAGGCCTACGGCACAATCGACGAACTCAACTCACTGACAGGATTGATAGCCTCGAAGTGCGGGCGCAAGAGGGAGGAGCTCGAAGATATACAGAATGAGCTCCACATACTCCAGGCAGAGCTGGCGGACCGCGATCCCGAGAAAAAGCTATCTCAGGAGGATATCGACAGGATTGAGGAACTGTGCGATCGATACCAAGAGGAGTGCCCTCCACTCCGGAACTTCATACTCGCGGGGGGTACCGAAGCCGCGGGTTTCCTCCACCTTGCGCGCTCGGTGTGCAGGAGGGCGGAGAGAAAGATTGTGAAACTGGACGCCCGGGAAGAGTTGAGGCCCCCCGTGCTCAGCTACATAAACCGGCTAAGCGACCTCTACTTCCTGATGGCGCGTCACGAGAACTTCCTCGAGGACCAGGAAGAAAAGGCCCCCGATTACTGACATGGTAAGAGAAGAATATTTCGAGGGTGTAGAATCATTCGCATGTGGAGAATGTGGTCTGCACTATGAGACGGAAGAGTTAGCCCGGAGATGCGAGCATTACTGCGGTGAAAAAGGCATGTGTAACTCAGATATCACCCTCAGGTCACTTGAGAGGCGCGGTTAGAGCTTCCGGTTCCACTCGCTGCTTGAGAACTTCTCCTCCGCAAGCTTCTCGGCCTCTTCCAGTTCTTCCTCGGTGAGTTCGCCTTCCTCACCGCCGTACTGTTCCTTGAACTCCTCGATCATCGCAGCTATGACATCTTCCCGGGAGTGGTCGATGTACTGCTTCATCACTGCGACCCTCTTCTCCGCTGACTCGATGGCCTTGTCGGAGACCTTCTCCTTTCCTATCCTCAGAGCTTTCAGCATCTTCCGGGTGTCGAGGTCGTAACTCAGCATGGTGTGGTGGAGCACAGCGTTCTGCTTCCGTAACTGGGCCGCGCCACCCACCTTGCCATCTGCGTGCTCGATATCGTTCAGCGGCTTCCACTCGACTTCAAGCCCCAGCGAGTTGAGCGCCTCCACTGCGAACCGGTCGAGCTCTCTGTAGCTCTCCTCCACGTCCTCGGGAACCATGTCCTTCGGTAGGTAGAGCGAGTAGGTTATAACGTTGCCAGGCTCGGCATACATAGCACCACCACCGGTTATCCTCCGAACGACTTCTATCCCGTTCTCCTCGACGTACTCGTGCTGGACCTCGTCCCTGTAGGACTGGAACCTCCCCATCGGTACCGACGCATTCTTCCTGTACCAGAACCGGATTGTCGGACCCATCTCTCCTCTCTCCATCCGATCCGTCAGGACCTCGTCTATGGCATGGTGCATAGCCTCCGAGTACTCGCCCTCGTTGATGATCCTCCACTGCCTGGATTCTACCGCCTCTGACACAGCGGTCGCGACATCCTCCCAGTCGAAACCGATCGGTTCAGCTTCAACGTGGTTAAGGACCGCGACGATATCGCTCTCAGAGGCATCGACATCCACCCCCTCCAGAGAATTTTCTATCTCCTCAAGAGCTTCAGGAGGTTCAAGGAAGAAGTCGCCCGTTATGGAAACGCTCTTGATCGAATCGCTGTAGTCGACCTCGACGCTCACGAGCTTGCCGTTCTCGACCTTTACAGAAGCACTGCCTTTCATACCCTTTGGACAGGTTCCCAAGCTTTTATTCATTCCTGAACAACGGCTGGACATGGAACAGGAGATAGACGGACTTGCCTGTGAAAAGATAGAGGGAGTGGGAACCCCCGTGGTCTTCATCCACGGCTGGCTTGGAGAGGGGGACTGGAAGAACGTAACAGAGCACCTCGAACTCGATAACCCTCTAATCTCGTACCAACAGCGGTGCCACGGAGATTCATCCTGTGAACGTTTCGACTTCCGAGACCTGGCTGAAGACCTTCACACTATCATAGAAAAGCTGGAACTAGAAGAACCGGTGCTCGCAGGTCACTCGATGGGAGGTATGGTGGCGCTGGAATACGCCGGGGGTTACGAAAACTTCTCCGGACTCTTCCTCGTCTCGACAAGTGCCTCCACGCCCGAACCTGATACTTGGTCGCCGCAGTTCTTCCTCGAGCAGTTCGACGAGATGAACCGGGAGGAATGGGCGGAGAAGATAGTCGAGAACTACGCACCGGAGACCGATTTCCCTGAGATAAAACAGGGAGCGAAGCGGAACCTTGCGACTGCGGACAGGGAACCTATCCTGTACGGGCTCAAAGCTATGGTGGAGTACGATATCCGCCGGGAGCTTGACGGCTTCTCGAAGCCCGCATTAATCGTGGCCGGTGAGAAGGACGGCGCGATCACCATGGAGAAGTCCCGGGCACTGGCGGCGCTACTGGGATGTCCCCTGCACACGGTTGACTCCACCCACATGATACCGCAGGAAAGACCGGAAGAACTTGCGGAACTGCTTTCCTCCTTCATGGAAAGTTCCTAGTTACTCCTCGAAGAACTCTAGAGCACGGTCGTTGGACATGTAGCGGAATCCCAGCCTTTCGCCTTATCTTACACGGTACTGTCTCAGGCACACGGATGGCGGATCACCGTTGACCACGTAAACCCAGGAATGGGTGTCGTTCATACCGGGGCCGAAGATGGAGGTGCTGAATATACCCATAGATGATTCTCTGTAATTAACGCTGAAAGTCGAGTTAAAAGCCTATACATGTTACACCCGATCACACAACCAGTTAAAAAAATAGCTGTTCGAACCTCTGTATAGCCTGCAGTCTGAGGAGTCGAAGACCTAAGAGGTCTTCTCGACACAAGCATATCTACGATATGCGAGGGTAGCCAAGCGGCTTGCCAACCTCCTAAATCACACCGGCAAAAAACATGCGAGGGTGCGAAACTCCTTTAGGAGTTTCTGTACCAAAAGCATATCTACGATATGCGAGGGTAGCCAAGTGGTCAAAGGCGCAGCGTTGAGGGCGCTGTCCTGCAGAGGTTCCGGGGTTCGAATCCTCGCCCTCGCATCTTGCGATCGCTTCGCGAGGATTCGACATAAGAAAGCTTGGTTTCGAGTTAGAACACCTCGCCCTCGCAAACCTTTCTTTTCGAACTCGGCCTTCCGGAGAACGGCTTCAAATCTGTCCGGGCCTGGCGAGACCATTGTAATGAAGTGCATATAAATTTTGTTATTTTGAAGTGGTGCATGCCCGGGGATCCTTCACGCGTCCTGGTTCTCACGCATCCCTACTATTTCTTCGACACCGATGGACGGATGGAAGACGAACTGACCCGGGCTGTAGAAAGTTTCGATGGAGACATCGCGGGTATAGGGACTTCGAGGGGTAAGAGACACAAAGGAGAGCCGTACGGAGGTAGAGAAGTGTACGACCTGTGGTACGAGGACGTGAACGGTTACGGAAGGCTTGAACGGGATGATGCCCGGGAAGTATCAAGCTACGATTACCAGCTCCTGGGCGGGCTTGGAGAGATGCAGTGCGTAGGCAGGAGCAAGAATTCTATAGAGCGTGCCGGAGGCGAACCAGAGGTAAGGAAAGACCTTGTGGACGATACCGATATCTTTGATCACTGGCCTTTCTAGCTAAAAATAAAAAGGAGAGGGAAATATGGGGATTCCTACATCCTGTCACGGATAACCGGGTAACTCACGCCGAGTACTCCACCGTAGATCAGGTGGCCGACGAGCCCCATGGGACTGAAGTTGGGGAACGGCGGCGCTCCCTGGAAACCTACTGAGCTCAGCCAGACCGGCATAAGCAGGGCGGCGAGTGCTACGGTCGTCACCACACCGTAGCCGAGCCCCAGGCCCGCTGCCTTCGGAAGCTCGTCCAGGTGGTGGCCGTAGCCGGTGCTGTTGACGATAACAGCGTAGAGCACTCCGAGAACTGCTCCGTGGAACAGGTGGATAGCCCACCCGATCAGCGGTGCGGGGCCCGAGACGCCGTACATCGCAGGTATCGCCATCTCGATAACTCCAGTGTTCCCGATAGCCACGAAGAAACCTCCGAAAGCGAGTGTCCCAAGGATCCCGGCTATAGCACTGCCAGCCAGCTCCTCTGTTGTCAGGTCCATCTGTGATTCACCATTTAAACAGTTTCAGCCGGGCCAGGGATTTAACTGTGGAGCTTACAGCAAAGTAACCTGTGAAACAGGATGTCAGGCCTCAGGATGTAAGTCTTTCGAGAAGGTCAAGCTCCTCTATACCCAATCGCTCTTGCAAAGAGTAACTTCCCGGCCCAGTGAAGACCAGAGCCAGGGAGGTGGCCGCAAGCACCAGAACAAACTCGTATCCGTTGTTGCTGACCGGAAAACCGTTTGACAGGTGAACGAGGTAAAGTGCAGCTAGCATGTCGACAGCAGCCAGTGTGGCTGCGCACCTTGTAAAAATCCCGCCGACAATAGCGAGGCCGCCGAACGTCTCCACCAGGGCGACCAGCCACGCCAGGGCGACAGCCGCAGGCAGACCCATGCCCCCGAGCATACCGGCGAAGTCAGCTATGGGAAGGGCTGCAGGACCCGCCGCAAAAAGCTTTCCTACACCGTGTACAAATAAAACGGATCCGAGCCCCAGCCTCGCCAGAAGCAGGCCCAGATCTGGATTGTCCATCCTTCCTGTGAGCATGTCTAAGGATTGTATCCCTGGTTTAAATCAGCTGTCACTCTATCCGGAGTGTGGGCCGGGCGGGTTCGTAGTACCGGCCGGTCTCGCCCGAGTTAATCTCCAGGTTCACCGTATAGCCTTTCGGCCTCGGAGGGTTCTTCACACCGGTGAACTCCACCATGACCCGGTCTTCAGAGGTCATGGCGTAGTCGGGAGCCTGGACTGGATTTATCACCATCTCCCTGCCGTTAGAGGAGACTTCCACTGACGCGGCGTCCATCACGAAGTCCTCGGGACCTGGTGAGGTCAGCGTGTCGTTGACACCGATGTCAAGCACTATGGTCCTGACATCGATCGCGGTCACGCCGGACGCATCACCCTCCTCGTACCGGAGCCAGAAGTCCTGGAAAGTATCCCCGTCGTGGTTGAAAGGTACCCGGATAAACGCGGCGTGGGTGGCGGTGACATTCGGCGTCTTCGGGTTCGCGGCTATCTCCGCCTCGTCAGTATAGTCAAGCTGGCCGCTCGCGCTCTCTGCGTCAGGATTGGCGCCGGCGTAGGTCCGGGCGTTCTCATCGTCGGCCTCCTGGTTGTCCTGGCCCTGGTCATCGACCGGTGTCTGTTCTTCTGACGGACCCTCTGCAGGGCCGCTGCTGGAGCATCCGGATGCGACGACCACAACCGATACCAGGATCAGAACTGCGAGCCTCATGCCCAGTTTCTGGAGTTACAGTTTTTTATCTGCTTTGGAAGTCTAAAGGCCGTAGAGCTCGCCGTACTTCTGCTCCACGTACTTGAGGAAATGATCGGCGTTGGGTTTCTCACCTGTCGCCTTCTCCACGAGTTCCTCGGTGCGGTAGAGCTGGCCTTGGCGGTGGATGTTCTCCCTCAGCCAGTCACGCAGCGGGTGGAACTCTCCATCCTCTATCTTCTGCTCAAGTCCTTCTATCTCCTGGTTCGCAGCGTTGAATATCTGGGCAGCCAGGACACTGCCGAGAGAGTAGGTCGTGAAGTAGCCGAAGCTCCCCTGATACCAGTGTATATCCTGCATCACCCCGTTCGCGTCTCTATCCGGGCTGATACCCAGCAGCTCCTTCATCTTCCTGTCCCACAGCTCTGGCAGATCTTCCACCTCTATCTCGCCGTTGATAAGCTTTCTCTCGAGCTCGAACCTGAGCGCGATGTGGAGATGGTATGTCAGTTCGTCAGCCTCGATTCTGATCAGGTTGTCTTCCTTCACCTGGTTGATCGACTCGTAGAAGTCCTGAACTGTTGTGTCTTCAAACACGTCTGTCTCTTCTTTCAGTCTTGGAACCAGATACCGCCAGAACGCCTTTGAACGACCGACGTTGTTCTCCCACAGCCTGGACTGGGATTCGTGGACCGAAAGGTCACGGGAGGAGCCAAGAGGTGAGCCGTAATGTTCCTGCGGCAGGCCCAGTTCGTAGAGCGCGTGCCCGCATTCGTGTATCGAAGCCATCAATCCCTCCGCTAGGTTGTTCTCGTCGAAACGCGTGGTTATCCTGCAGTCGAACTGGTTGCCAGCTGTGAAGGGGTGGGCGGAGGTGTCGAGCCTCCCCCTATCCCAGTCGTAGCCCAGTTCCTCGACCAGCTGCCTGCTTATCTCCATCTGTTCGTCAGGCGAAATCCCGGCCTTCAACGCTTCCGTCTCGATGCCGGGGTCGCTGGCCCTGATCTCTTCGACCATCCCTGTGAGGTTCTCTCTCAGCCGATCAAGGATACGCTCCATTGTCTCGAACTTTATGTACGGCTCGTAGTCCTTGAATAGCACCTTGTAAGGCTCCTTGTCCGGGTCGATGGCCTCCGCGTATTCTCTTTTTAGCTCCACCAGTTCCCCGAGCACCGGCGCGACCTGTTCAAAGTTATCCTGCTTCCTCGCCTTCTTCCATTTTTCCAAGCAGTTAGAGGACTTCTCTGATATCTCCTCCACCAGTTCGGAGGAGACCTTTACCGCACGCCGATGCTCCCTCGCGACCTCTCTCACCACGGCTTCTTTTTCGCGGGAGAGATCCTGGTTCTCCAGTTCCTCTATTAACTCCCCGAGCTCATCGGACGTAAGCAGGTCATGCCTGAGACCGGAAACAACAGAAAGCTGCTGTGAACGCGCCCCTATACCTTTTTCCGGCATCATCACCTCCTGGTCCCAGTGAAGGTCTTCGACCACTTCTGCCAGGTTTTTGAGTTTCCGCACCTTTTCCCCTAACCTTTCATAGCTCGAAGTCATGGAAAAACTTGAAACTCGAAGATTGAAATAACCGCGCAACGGTTTAAAAAACTGGGAGGGACGGGTACTAACATAGGAATCCAGTAGAATCTTCGAAGGTCGAGGACGGGGAAATCTTCTCGACACTGGAAATCCGTTGGATTTCGATGATGAGAACTCGAAGCCGCAGGCTTCTGGGTTCTCTATCCTAGAAAACCAGCTAATCTGGTTTTCGATGATGAGAATTGAACACCACTGAGCGTGAAAGCGCGATGATGAGGTGAACACCCACTGACCCCCTGTAAGAAGTTAAAAGCTTCACCTCTCCAGTTGTTTTCCAGCGTGTGGTGGAGGTAGGTTAGCCGGTCTATACTCCGACCCTGTGGCGGTCGGGACGCGGGTTCGAATCCCGCCCTCCACCCTCTATCTACGGCGGTTCCTCCAGCTTTCTATCCTGCCACCCTCCCTCATTATCTCTATCTCCGCTGCTTCATCCATCTCCAGAAGCGCGTAGCTACCGTCGAATCCACTCCTGTCTTCCGCTATGAAGGGGGGCATGGTGAAGTGGTCGCGTCCCTCGTAGACAGTATGGTCCCGTCTGTGGAGGTGGCCGTTGAAAACGGCCTTCACATCGCATCTACGGTTCTCTATAATCCTGTTGACCTCCTTCTTGTTGCCGCAGAAGGCTCTCTCCGGGTAGAAATCGAACCAGTAGGTATCCTCGACGTTCCTGTAATGTATAGGATGGTGTATGAAGAAAAGCACATCCTCCAGCTCCGCTAATTTGCTGTCGAGGAACTCCATCTGCTCCCTGTCTAGCTCTCCTCGAGAACCCGAAAGACGGGGTGCAGAGCTATCCATGAACACTATGTCCTCGCCTAACTCCAGGTGGCCGAAGGGTTCCTGGCCGAAGACCTGTCTGAACTGGTCGTCTCCCACGGCCTGCTCGTGGTTCCCCTTGAGGAAAAGAGTTTCCGAATCCAGCTGTTCGACTATCTCTCTCACCGAATCCAGCCGGTCCAGTGTTTCCCGGGTGGCCCTTCCCTCTTCATCGTGTCGAAGACCGGACTCGGTCTCGGCATCTCCTATCATGTCCCCGAGGACCACTGTCAGCCCAGGATCGAAAGAACGGATATCTTCTACAGCCCCCGCCAGACGGGCTTCGGCTTGTTCCCGGTTCTCCGGGGTCAAGTGAATGTCCGATATTATTGCAACTTTTATCACATCCTGTGATGGGCCAGCCATGGATAAGATAGTTCCGGTCGGCTTTTTCTGGGCGGGATCCCGTAGCTAGAACGGCCTTAAGCTATAATACCATGTTGAGTTAATTAGAAGTTTAATGAACAGTGAAGAGAATTATTTCCGAAATATCGGATTACTTATCGCTTCACTGGTCGTGATAGGTCTCGGGTTTGAAGCCATAATCAGGATCGACATAGTTTGGCAGTGGGGTTTCGGGATCCTGATAACCCTACTATGGTCTGCGAGCCTCCTCTTCTTCCTCTACACAATCACTTACAGGGAAAGTTTCGAGAAAGCCGAAGTCATCTCAAGCGGACTTCTGCTGGCGGCTATCATCTTTTCCTCGCTGGTGTACATGTCCTCTCCGGCACCCGCCTCCGACCTGACCCTTTTCTCGGAGTATGCATCACAGGAGCTGATAGAGGGTGAAAACCCTTACGATATCTCCATGGCGCCGTCCTTCAGGCAGTATAACGGTACTATCCTCTGGACACCTCAGAGGGATGGCACAATATACGATAAATTCACTTACCCGGGGCTGTCGATAATCGCCTACGTGCCCACGACACTGATAGATGTAGATTCCAGGTACCTGGGCCTCCTGCTGACATCTGTGCTTTTCATCTCTATATTCCTGTACACTCCTGAAAGACTGGGTGTACTCAGTGTAGCCGTCCTGGGCATAGTTCCTTTACAGCTCCTCTCGATTTTCCTGGAAAACGATATACTCTGGATCCTGCCGCTGACACTATCAGTTATGGCGTGGGATAGACATAAAGATGTCTCTGCGCTGTTATTCGGACTGGCCATATCCGCCAAGCAGATACCCTGGCTTATAGCACCATTCATCTTCCTGAAACTGTTGCTGGGAGACGAGGAGAGAAGAACTGGTCTACAGAAAGGATTAAGGTATTCCGGGATCGCGGGTATCGTGTTCCTGGCGTTCAACCTCCCTTTCATCGCTCTAGACCCCACATCATGGTTCAATAATGTGCTGGGCCATGTTTTGCTTTCGGTGGGTGGAGAGGCCCCACAGGCATTCATCGGTCAGGGGATGGCCTTCCTGTCTTTCAGCGGCTTCCTGGAGGTAGAGAAGTGGTTCTACACTGCGGCTGCGGTATCAGCATACATACTCTACGGTATCATCTTCATCAAGGGATCAACGGAATTCAGGGATACGCTCTGGATTTTACCCGCCATCGTACTATTCTTCAACTACCGTGGTCTGATCCGCTATTACATCGGTTTTGTCCCGATAGCGTTAGCAGTCCTGATCCATCAATACAGGCGGAAAAACGATATAAGAGGTCTCAGAGATGTTTACCCAGTCTTCGAAGATTAAACTCCTGGCTATCTTTGTTTTATGGGTCGCGGTCCTTCTCTGGCTCAGTTACATTCCGGAGAGCGAAAGTATGATGGATGTATCCGTCATTAACTCCTACGACACCTGGAAGACCGGAGAGGTGACAAAGATAGAGGTGAGAGTGAAGAACAGGGGCGGTAATGCTGTCGAGCCCGTCTTCTCCGTTATAGGGAGCGACATCAACAACTACAACTGGGACTCCGATATAGAAAAGCTGGAACCTGGAGAAGAGAGGGTAGTGAATCTAACCGCCGATGAGGATTTCAAGCATCTGCCGATAGAAAGGAATTTCAGGGTAAGGGTCAATGCCCGTGAAGATCATCGTTACAAGGATACAAGTCCTGCCTTCAAGCCCAGAAACTGTATCCCGAGGGTAAAAAATCCTTACTTCAAGAAGTGGCCCTACTCAAGCTATGAAGGCTACTGGAGGGCGTGGGGAGAAACCAGTATCCTCAGCAGGGCGGATGAGGGAATCGATATCAGGGTAGGCCGCCCCTACCTCACATGGGCCCTCACACAGGATGTCAGGGGTCCCCTGAACAACCTGACAGTCGAGTTCTCCTCCGACACCAAACCCGCAATCATTGAAGACAATTCACTGGAGGCGGGCGCAGGACCCGTCGTCCGCACTCTGGACGGAGAGTACCTGCTGATCGTCTATTCGGGTTCTGAGCGGGAGCTGATAAGGTACACTCATCCCAAAATCCACGTTCTATCCCTAGAAAAAAGGAAGGCTAGTATCGATATCAGCAAGTACCTGGAAAAAGCAGGTATGGTGGACTACAACAGGTACCGTCTACACATTGGAGGGATATCCGAAACCGATTCCGGATATAACGCCACAGTCCTGAGAATCGAGTCCAGCAAATGCTAGCGGGGGTCGGAAATCACCGGCTTACTTCATGGTCACCGAAACACCTAAAAAATCGTAATACTCCGTATTACTTGTTATGTCGGATTTCGAGGATGCCCGGGAGAATCTGCACGAGGCACTGAAAGCTGTAAATTCTGAAGAACACTACGAGAGGTTGAAGGACCCGGAGAGGTTTGTAGAGGTCAACTTCCCTGTGGAGATGGATGACGGCTCCACTGAGATGTTCAGGGGCTTCCGGTCGCTACATTCCAGGGCAAGAGGTCCGGGGAAGGGAGGCATCCGGTTCTCTGAAGGAGTCAACGAGGACGAGGTCAAGGCTCTATCTCTCTGGATGTCGCTGAAGTGCGCCATAGCTGATATCCCCTACGGCGGGGCGAAGGGAGGAGTGGTGGTGGAACCCGGCG
>CAZAII010000010.1:0-2487 GCA_964485165.1 uncultured archaeon
TTTTAGTTCTACCTCCCGCTTGAGTGGGCATGAAGCTTAAGTTCCTCGGCACCGGTGGCGGGCGTTACGTCACAGGCGAGCAGGTCAGGAGGACCGCGGGCATAGTAGTTAAGACTGGAGAAACGCAGGTACACGTCGACCCCGGACCCGGTGCGCTGGTCTATGCCCATCAAGAGCTTGAACAGCCGCTTGAGACAGAAGCCCTGATGGTGTCACACGCCCACCTTGACCACGCGAACGACGCACAGGCCATAGTAGAGATGATGACGATGTCAGGCGACAAGCCCGGCGCGATGTTCGCCAACGAGACCGTTCTCAGGGGTTACAGCGATATGGAGCGTTTCATCTCCAATTACCACCTGGATCTCTGCCAGGTCGTGGAAACGCTGGAAGACGGGAGCCAGCACGGGTTCAAGGACCTTGAGATCAGGTCACAGCAGATGTTCCACGGCGACCCGAAGACACAGGGGTTCGTCCTTGAGGACGATGAGAACACGATCGGCTTCTGGACCGACACAGAGTTCTCGGAGGAACTCCTAGAGTTCTACGAAGGCTGTAGCACGCTCGTGGTCTACTGCACGAGGCCGCGCGGAAAGGGCATCGCCAACCACACCTCCACAGGCGATATACCGGAGATAGTCGAGGCCGTGGAGCCGAACACGGTCATACTCACCCATTTCGGCTATGCGATGATCGACGCGGGCCTGGAAGAAGAGGAGAAATGGCTGGAAGAGAAGGTCGACGCGAAGGTCGTCTTTGCGGAGGACGGGATGAGTTTCCCTGGTAACCGCCGGCTTGGCGACTTCTAGAGAATTTTTATAAGGTTCTGCCCTGATAAGGCTCTCATGAACCGCACAGGTCTGCAGCAGAAGGGTGGCCGCTTTGTACACCTGTCGAGTTACCACATTTACCGCTGAAGAGATCAGCTGCGGTTCTCTATACCGGCTGATAAACGAATTTAAGGTTGGCACCCGCCAGCGTTTACAGGAGGAGATGGAACTTGCCTGAAGGAGAGTACAACGCGGAACAGGTCGAATCAAAGTGGCAGGAAAAATGGGTTGAAGAAAATACTTACGCCTACCCCGGCGAGGTGACGAACGTCTTCTCGATAGACACCCCGCCCCCGACCGTTTCAGGCCACCTCCACATGGGCCACCTCTACCAGTTCACGCTCCAGGACTTCGTGGCACGCTACCGCCGCATGAGGGAGAGCGATGTCTACTTCCCGTTCGGCTACGACGACAACGGCATCGCATCAGAACGTTTGACGGAAAGGGAGCTCGGCATCGAGCACCAGGACTTCTCGAGACCCGAGTTCCAGCAGAAGTGCCGGAAGGTCTGCAACGAGTACGAGGAAGAGTTCACCAAGAAGATGCGGCAGCTCGGCTTCTCCATGGACTGGAACAACACTTACAAGACCATCGAACCGCGGGTCCAGCGTATCTCGCAGCTCTCCTTCATCGACCTCTACGAGCAGGGGCTGGAGTACAGGAAGAAGGCGCCCGCCATCTGGTGTCCTGACTGCGAGACCGCCATCAGCCAGGTAGAGATGGAAGACGCCAACAGGCACTCACACTACAACGACATAGAGTTCCCGCTTGCCTCCGGCAACGGCTCTATAGTGATATCTACAACCAGGCCGGAGCTACTCCCTGCGTGTGTAGCCGTCTTCGTCCACCCCGAGGACGAGTCGAACGAGCACCTGGCAGGAGAAAAAGCAGAGGTCCCGCTTTTCGGCCACGAGGTCCCTATAATCAGGGATGAAAGAGTCGACATGGAGAAAGGCACCGGCGTCGTGATGTGCTGCACCTTCGGCGACCAGACCGATATAGAATGGTACCAGGCCCACGACCTCGACCTCAGGATAGCCATCGACTCCTCCGGGAGCATGACTGAAGAGGCCGGGGACTACGAGGGGATGAGCACGGAGGAAGCCCGGGAGGCGATAGTTGAAGAACTTGACGACGGGGGATTCCTGCTTGAAAGGCGGGAGATAACACATACTGTGCAGGTCCACGAGAGATGCGAGACCGACATAGAGTTCCGGGTAACGAAGCAGTGGTACGTCAAGATACTCGACCGGAAGGACAGGTACCTCGAAGCCGGCAGGAAGATGGACTGGTACCCGGAGAAGATGTTCACACGGTACAGGCACTGGATAGAGGGCCTGCAGTGGGACTGGTGCATCTCCAGGCAGCGAGACTCCGGCATACCGTTCCCTGTCTGGTACTGCAGCGAATGCGAGCAGGAGGTAATCGCCGACATCGACCAGCTCCCTGTCGACCCTATACAGGAGGAGCCGCCTGTCGATGAATGCCCAGAGTGCTCGGCCACCTCCTTCCAGGCCGAGGAGGATGTCTTCGACACCTGGGCGACGTCTTCACTCACCCCTCTCATCAACGCGGGATGGGAATGGGACGAGGAGGAAGACGATGTAGTGATGGAGCATCCCGAACTCTACCCTATGAACCTCCGGCCGCAGGGCCA
>CAZAII010000010.1:2497-15929 GCA_964485165.1 uncultured archaeon
CATAATCAGCTTCTGGCTGTTCCACACCGTCGTCAAGTGCCTGGAGCACACCGGAGAAGTTCCCTTCGACGCGGTGATGATAAACGGCATGGTTCTCGATGAGAACAGGGAGAAGATGTCGAAGTCAAAGGGCAACATTGTATCACCCGACGAGGTGCTGGAGAAGTTCCCGGTCGACGCGGCACGTTACTGGGCCGCCGGAACCCGGATCGGGGACGACTTCCCCTTCAAGGAGAAAGACCTTGTCGCGGGCGAAAAGTTGATGAGGAAGCTCTGGAACGCCTCCAAGCTGGTCCAGGACCTGGTCACCGCGGACAGCATCAGTATAAGCGAGGACGAGTTCGACCCCATCGACCGCTGGATGCTCGCCGAGCTCGACCGGACGATAGAGAACGCCACCCTCCAGATGGACAACTACGGCTTTTCAAAGGCGAGGGACGGCATCCGCGAATCCTTCTGGAACACCTTCTGCGACAACTACCTAGAGATTGCGAAGCAGAGGGAGAGCAGCGAATCCATGCAGTACGTGCTCCAGCACGCCCACCAGGCCTACCTCAAGATGTTCGCACCCTTCCTCTCACACGTGACCGAGGAACTCTGGAACGAGATGTATTCCGGCGAATCCATCCATCTACAGGACTGGCCGGAAATGAGCGGTGTTGAAGCGGACATGGAGGCGGGAAAGACCGCGATGGAGGTAATAGGGGCTCTCAGAAAGTACAAGACGGAGAACCAGCTCGCTCCTACCGCAGAACTCGACCACGTCCAGGTCTACGGCCGCATCGAAGGCTTCGAGGACGAGATCAGCGAGGTGATGCACGTCAGGGAACTCGAAACGCTAGAGGAAAAACCGGAGATAGATTCGAAGATAGTAGAGATAAAACTGGACTACGAAAAAGCCGGCCCGGAATACGGCGACCGGATTTCAGGGATAGAAGAGGCACTGGAGAACAGCGAGTGGAACATCGCCGACGGCCACCTCGACGTCGCGGACACGAAGCTCGATCCGGAGATGTTCGAAGTAGTCGAGGAGCGCGACTACCAGGGCCAGGGAGAGATGCTCGAAACCGAGAACGCGCTCGTGATAGTGGGATAGGAAGATGCGCACAGGCATCTCATTCGACCCGGAGCGAGACTACACCGAGAGAGCGGAAGAAGTCTCACGGGAGTTCGACCTGGTGGAAATCAGTGTCGGCGAGATGGCTAAAGAACCAGGGGCGATAGACGTAGAGCAGTTCACCCGGGTCCTGGAAACGAAGGATCTGGGGCTTATAGTCCATCTGCCTTTCCGCCAGCCCATCGCGACCACGGTCGAAGAATACAACAGGGCCAAGCTGGAATACTATGAGAGGCTGCTAGGATTCTCATCGGAACTGGGAGCTGAAAAGGCGGTGGTGCACTGCAACCTGAGATGGGGTCAGGAAAAGGAGAAGGTACGGGAAGATCTTGAAAGCCAGCTAGAGCGGATAAAGGAGATGGGGAAAGAAAAGGGAGTCGAGGTCTGATTCGAGAACATCTTCTCTGAGGAGACGAAGCCCGCGGAGCTCATGGAGTTCGGCAGTATTCTCGACGAGCTGGACGCGGCGATGTGCTTCGACATAGGACACGCGGTGGCGGAGGTAGGCGAGAAAGATGCCCTGAGGTTTCTTGAAGATTATGGCCATCTTGTCTCCCATCTCCACGTCCAGGATACCCGGGACAGGCAGGACTCCCACCTGGCGATAGGCGACGGCGAGATAGATTTCAGTGAATTCGCGTCGCGGCTGCCGGACTTCGACGGCACCATGATACTCGAGATATTCACCGAGGACGCGGAACTCCTCGAACTCTCGAGGAAGCGGTTGCTCCAGAACTTCTGAAATCGGAGTTAAAAGCGTTTATCCATCAACTCAGTCTATGACAGAAGAAACACACCAGGAGATGGGCAAGTACCAGCTGAAGAAACTGATAAAGAAGCTGGAGGACATCCGGGGAAGGAACACCGAGCTCGTCTCCATCTACGTGCCCCAGGGGTACGACATGCGGAAGATAAGTGACTTCATAACGTCGGAGGCCTCTGAGGCCGAGAACATCAAGTCCAAGCACACCAGGAAGAACGTCCAGGCCGCTCTGGACCGCATCGGGAGGCGCGTGAAGGAGGAGCAGGAGACACCGGAGAACGGCGTCGTCTTCTTCGCTGGCAACGTCTCGGAGCAGGAGGGACGTCCCGACATCCAGCTCTGGGAGGTAGTCCCACCGAAACCCATCGAGTCCCGGCGCTACCGTTGCGACAAGGAGTTCGTACTGGAGCCTCTTCGGCAGATGATAGTAGACGACCGTGTTTACGGTTTAATCGCGCTAGACAAGAACGAGGCCGCGATAGGCGTTCTACAGGGCTCGAACATCAAGACCCTCTACACCCTGGAATCGGAAGTCCCCGGCAAGACCAGAGCTGGAGGACAGAGCGCCCAGCGTTTCGAGCGTTTCCGGGAACAGATGCTGAAGACCTTCCTGGACGATATAGCCGAGAAAGTGCAGAACGCCTTCCTCGACAAGGCAAGGGAGGACAAGCTACTCGGCATCATAATAGGAGGGCCGGGCTTCGTGAAGGAGAAGTTGATGGAGGACTACATCCACCAAGAGCTGAAAGACGAAGTTATAGCGGTCAAGTCGCTCAACTACTCGGGCGAGGAAGCGCTGAAAGAACTTGTCAACAAGGCCGAGGATTCGATAGAGGACGCGGCGGTGGTCCACGAGAAGAGGCTAGTCAACGAGTTCTTCGAGAACCTGAAGGAGGAGAACGGCAAGAGCGAGTACGGCCTGGAACAGGTGCTTGAGGCGATGGAGATGGGCGCGGTCGAGACGGTGCTGATATCGGAGGACTACGACATGTTCGAAGCCCGGTACAAGTGCACCAACGGCCACGAGGAAGTGGTACACGAGGAGAAGCCCGGGATAGATGAGAGCAGGGAATGCGGAGAATGCGGCGAGGAGATGGACCTAGAGCAGATGAGCGACATAGTGGAGGTGTTCGAGGAAAAGGCCGAGCAGATGGGGAGCGGTATAGAGATAATCTCGACCGACCACGAGGAGGGCAAGCGTCTGAACAACATGGGAGGCATAGCGGCGATCCTCCGGTACAGGATACGCTAGCGATTCCTAGGGTTTAGTTTTTAAACCAGCGTCGGGAAATAGTTCTCAGGTGTTTAGATTGGAAGCCAGGATCGGTGAAGTCGCCGGATATGTCGTGGACTACCTTGACTACGCTGGAGAGGCCTCAGTAAGTTCGATAGTCGATTCTATCGATGTCCCCGGAACCAAGGTCTACATGGCGATAGGGTGGCTGGCACACGAAGGCAAGATAGAGTTCCTCGAGAAGGAGAGAGGAAACGCTGTAAGGCTGAAATAGGCGAAGCACTTCTATATTTTGGCACGCGAAACCCAGACATGAAGATAGTCAACCTCGCAGCAGGCGCATCCGGTTTCACGGGAAACGTCTGGCTGATGCGTAACTCGGAAAACGTTCTGGTGGACGTTGGGACCGGCGACTCATGGAACGCTATAAGGGAGCTGGAAACGGTTGAAAAGGTCGTTATTACACATTCTCACTACGACCATGTCGACAACCTTCCGAAAATCGTCGACCGCTTCTCCCCGGAAGTGCATGCCTTCGAACCAGGGAACCTGCCGGTAAAGGACGTGAACCGCATCAGCGACGGTGAAGAACTCGAGCTCTGCGGCCTTTCCTTCACCGTTTTTCACACTCCGGGCCACCGGGACGACTCGATCTCTCTCTACTGCGAGCAAGAGCAAGTTCTCTTCACAGGGGACCTGGTATTCCCAGACGGAGGATTCGGGAGAACCGACCTCGACCAGGGCGACCGCGACGAACTAATAGAATCCATAGAGAAGATAGTTGACCTAGAAGTCAAGGAGATGTACTGCGGTCATGGCGAGGCCGTTGAGGACGTTGGAAACGGTATCGAGCGTTCGCTTGCAGAAGCCAGGAAACGGGAGCCCAAGTACTAGACCCGTTTCTTTATCTTGCCCAGGATCTTCCTGGCCTTCCAGTAGTAGCCTTTTTCGATGGCTCTCTCTATCTTGCCCATCTCCATCATCAGCTCCTGCTGTGCTATATGCTGGTCCTCTCTTACCTTGTGGGCCAGCCGGGTTGAAAGCACCGCCATGTCGTGTTCCAGCTTCTTCCTCTGCTCCCGCCGCATCACCGATAGAAGTCCAAGCATCGCGACCGCGGCGGCAACCGGCCCGACCACAAAGACACCCAGCAATCCCTCACCGGAGTCCTGTCCGGCCGATGTCTGACGGGTAGTCTCGTTTGAACCCTGTTCGGGTTCCTGCGTTTGAGTATCCTGTTCGCACTTCTCCACGACCTCCCAGCTTCCAGGCACGTCACACGAACTGGGGAACCGGAGGCATGCATCGCCCGAGCTGGCGTTCACGGGCCCTGTACAGCTCTTCATCTTCGGGGCGCCGATAGCGAAAACCGAGAAGTGGTCGACCCTGGCCCTGTAGAGGTATGAGTCGTTAAGTTCTCCATCTAGTTCCGTCGGTAGTTCGGTGTGTCCGCCTGAAAGCCTGTATAGCGAGATGTTCTCAGGCCGGTAACCTTTCCTCTCAAGCCAGTGCTTCGGGACCCGGAACGAAAGGTTGACGTTTCCAGGACTGGTGCCGTTCACAGTGATGTTGAGCATCGAATTTACCTCTATATCTTCCTCCTCGTAGTCCTTTCTCTCCTCTTTCGTCATGTTCTCTATCCTGAGGGAAACTCCTTCATCCTGTCCACCCTCCACAGAAACCGAGCTCACGGGCGTCTTGGACGACTCTATCTCGACCTCCTTTTTCCCTTCCCCGGTTATTATACCCGAGACCTTCACACCTCTCTCAGTCTCACTGACCTCGGGCTCCTCAGGTTCATCAGGAGGGATGAAGATTCCTCCGCCTCCACCTCCCCCACCCCCCGAATCATCGGAGCCGCCAGAACCTCCGGAGCCACCTGAACCCCCTCCGTCACTTTCCTCCTCTTCAATCTCGACCTCGAAGCCCTCCCATGTCAGGTTCCAGTTGCCCGCGAAGTCGGTCGCGTTGAAGCTGGCGTTGTAGTCACCCTCTGTCATATCCAGTTTCCTGCCGAACCGGGTAGCGTTCTGTCTCTGGAGCGAGTAGTTGCTGGAACCGACGTCCAGTTCTACCGACCTCACAGCCTCAGTCAGCGTCACGTTGAACCATATATCGCCTTCCTCATAGCTGTCCTCAAGCGGGGAGGTGACCTCTATTCCGGGGGCCGTGGTATCCACGGTGAAGCTCGATGAGGTGGAGTTGGTGTTACCGAATCCGTCCCTTACAGTTACCTCAAGGCTGTTATTCCCGGCCGGGAAGCCGTGGCTCGAGTTCAGCCAGTAGTTTCCATTCTTCACCATCGAAAAGTTAGTCGAGTTGATGGTGGCGTAGACCTTGGTCGCTGACTCGTCCACAGTTGCGTTGACAGTTATGTTCCCTGTGGAGTAGTTGCCCGCGGGCGCGTTTATCCTCACCATGGTGCGGTTGTCAACCGAGAAATGGACCTCGGAGGAGTTAGTGTTCCCCGTGGGATCTTCAGCGTAGAAAGTCACCCCGTGACCTCCCTCACCCAGTATCGAAGAGTTCCAGTAGAAGGAACCTTCCTGGCCTAGAGTCCTGTTGCCGGTGGAATCGACCGAGTACTTGGCCCCGGACAGGGACTCCCCGGATGTCATGTTGAAGGAAATCCTGGCGCTCTCGTAAGTCTGGTTCAGCGGCGACACCACATCTACCGTTGGTGGCCGGGAATCCTTCCAGAAGGAGATGGTCGGGGTCGCGTTGGTGTTGTTCAGGTCGTCAACCGCGAACGCCCTGACATCGTTGAGACCCTCTGCAAAGCCGTAGCTGGTGTTCATCCAGTAGCCTCCCTGGAGCGAGGTGGTGAGGTTGAGAGTGTTGTTAACCGAGAGCAGCACGGTGACATTTGAAGCAGGTGCGGAGACGTTTACCGCAGGAGCGGAGGAATAGTTAGCATCTGAAGGCGAATTGAGCGATACCACTGGCGGAGCGGTATCAACCGAGAAGAGGCGGGCCACGGTATCGGTGTTGCCAAGACTATCGTTGAATCCCAGCGTCAGGTTGTGTAAACCGTCTCCCGTAACGTTGAAGCTGGTGTTACCCGTTATGAATTCTTTGCTTCCCGAGTCGATCCTGTACCAGGTGCTGCTCGCATTCCCAGTGAACTTGAGAGGCAGGAAATCCTGGGAGCCGTAGGTCCTGTTAAAGGGCTTCACGAGCTGGATATCGGGAGGCGTGGTATCGATAGAGAAATACACCGTGGTCGAGTTGGAGTTGCCAGTGGTGTCGTTGGCCTCAAAGGTGGCGTTGTGGAAACCCTCTTCCAGACTCAGGCTGGTGTTGTGGAACCTCGTAGTAGAACTGTTCGCAAGCAGAGTCTCGTTGCCGTCGACCGTAAGCCGGGTCCAGGAAGCGGCCTCATCCAGGCTGAAGTTGAACACCGGGGTCGAACCGTAGGTAGCGTTACCCGGTGACTCGGTCGTTATCAGTGGAGAAGTCCTGTCAACCGAGAAATATACGGTCTCCGAGACCAGACCCCCGGTGTAGTTGACGTGGAACGTGACATCGTGGAAACCCTCGGCGACCTGTAAAGTGGTGTTGTGGTACTCTGTCAGCGAGGAGTTGACCATCGAGTAGTTCGAGGAGCTGAAAGTGAGATAGGCGCCCTGGACAGCACGGTCCAGCGAGATATTGAAGTCCGGATCGTCTGTATAGGAGGTGTTGAGCGGCGACTCCACTGTTATATCGGGAGCACTTTCGACCGTCATGTTGGAGTCGATAAGAAGGGTGTAGTTCTGGTCAGGCTCCGGTACTGTGCTGCCTTCCACGGTTATATTGTAGTCGCCCGGCGGCACCACCACCTGCTCCACGTTGTTGGTATGGTCCTCGCTGTCCTGGCCCGCCGGTTCCCTCCTGCTGGCCCAGTCCAGCGTCCACGGGTAGAACCTGTGGCCCGTAGAGTTCCTGACCACGAGGTCGAGATCGTTGACAAGCGTCTTTGAAGCAGTGGTCTGGGCGGGATAGTCGCTCCAGACAAGTGTCAGGGAAGCGTTCCCGGAGTCAAGGCTGTAGCTGTAGTTGTGCATCTCTCCCTGGTTCAGGGCGCCCTTCTTCAGGAGGTCTCTCTTTTCTGCCTCTTCAACGTAGTTGACGGCCTTCCTGCCGTTGACCAGCCCCCAGCCGGAGATGTAGTCTGGCCCCGTGCGGTTCATGTCGTCAGCTGTCTGGATAAGGACCGCCTTGACCGTGGCAGGCGAGGGAGTCCTGCCGAAGCTCTTGTTGAAGGCCTGATTAAGGAGTACCACGAGACCCGAAACAGCGGGGGCTGCCATCGAGGTACCACTCTTGTATCCGTAGGGATAGCCGTCGCCTTCAGGTAGCGTGGAGTAAACACCTGCGCCGTTCGCAACGACATCCGGTTTTATCCTGCCATCGTCCGTTGGACCCCATGAAGAGAAGTAGGTTATCTCTCCCGTGTCATCCGCAGCCCCAACGGTTATAGTGTTCTTAGATGTAGCACCAACACCGGTCGTAGTATTGTACTTGAAGCTCCAGTCGTTACCCTCGTTGCCGGCCGAGAAGATGACCGAGAGCGTTCCGTTCACCGAGGAGGCCTCGCCGCTTATGATGTTGTCGTACGCCCTGGACCAGCTTCCATAGTCCCCCATATCCTCAGCGTTAACGATGTTCCAGCCCCAGGAGTTCTGGGAAAGAACCGAGTCATAGGTCAGCGCGTCATCCGTCTCATCGTAGACCTCAGTCGTGCTGGAGTCAGGCCATTCGTAGCTTATGAGCCTGGCGTCAGGAGCCATACCGCGGTAGGTATTGTCCACAGTGCCGTTTCCGAGCATGATGCCCGCGACGTGGGTTGCGTGGTCGTCAACGCTGCACGCAGACTCGCCACATCCCTGGTCGCCTATCACCAGCTTGCCCGTGTAGTTGAGGTCTTCGTGCTTGCCCGCCCATCCACCGTCGGATTCCGCGGCTGTGAAACCCTCGCCGGTCAGGTTGTACGAAATCGACTGGAGGTGGTCGACCTCTATGAGCTGGCGTGAATCATCAAGAGCAGTCGTGGGCTCCGGGGGTATCTCCTCGACCCACTTGACTCCGTTCTCCCCGCCCAGATCCTTGAGCTTTTCCACGAGGTCGCCCGAGAGGTCGATGCTTATCCTCCAGCGCCTATCTCCCTCCTTCTCAAGAGCGGTGCCATGCCTCCCGAGGATGTCCTCTACATCCTGCCGGTCCATGTCTTCAAAGAAGTTGACAATGACCACCGCCTTACTGCCCTGGATGGAGCGGCTGGAAAGACCATTCTTCAGTATCGAAGGAGAGATGCTGTCCGCAGGTCTTATCTCTTCGACGAAGTTCACATCAGGATCGGAAGCCACCGATCCAGTCATGGATGAAGGGAAAGAGGCGTACCAGGCGTTTTCCGGCACGTAGGCCAGGAGGTCGACGCCCTGATTCTCCCACCGGCTTTTCTCCGCGGCACTGAGCATCCGGTCGAACTGGACGAGGTAGTGGGTATCACCCTCCGCGTCGACGGAGGTGTTAGAGAAAGAGATGTTCCCTGACTCGATTATCCGGGACTTGAGGTGTATGCCGCCGCCGTCCGCCGCAGCACTACCTATAGCTGCCAGCACCAAGATTAAAGCAACTGCTAGCCTGAGTTCCTTTCCGTCTATGAAGTTCCGCATCCGGGTTTACACTTCTTCAGGGGTTATTCACCCTCCACCCTCTTCTTGACCCCGGCCACAACTAAACTTTGTGCACCTACTTAAAGTATATTCCTCACTTCCCCGTGCCCCTGAGGATATGGACGTATGCATCACCGAACCTTCTGTACCCAAGGAACGCCACCACTGTCCCCGTGGTGAGCACCATCACCAGCGTGGAAAGTGTGTCGATGCGGGACGCCATCGCGAGAAAGTCGTCCTTCACCGTCCAGCCGATGTACGCCAGTACGAAGTTTCTCGGCAGCATCCCCACGAAGCTCCACAGCCCGTACTGCTTCCAGTCCATCCTGAAAAGCCCTGCCGCGCCGGAAACCAGGGAGAGGGGCACGATCGGAATCGCCCTGAACAGCGCGACATAGTACTTCTCATGGCCTGAGTCGAAGTGGTGTTCGAACCTCTGCAGCTCCCCCCACGACAGGTCGAGGTACCGGCCGTAGTTCTCTATTATGGGTTTGCCGCCGTAGAAGGCTATCGAATAGACGAAATACGAGCTTACCACGGACGCAAGGGAGGCTGGTAGAGCAACGAAGACCAATATCTCGAAAAGCGCGGGCAGGAGCTCCGTTGACTCGACAAGCAGGAAGCCCGCGGCCATCGGGACCACCGGAGAAGGGATAGGCACAACTATTTCCTCGACTATCGCCGCGACCATGACGGCGATAACTCCGTGTTGCTGTATAAGCTGGACTATCGCCTCAAGCCCCAGTGAGACCATATTTAGCTCTTGGCCCGCATACTTATTTAAGCCATGAAAGCCGAAATCCTGAACCACGAGATAACAGTCGACACCGGCTTTGTAGAAGCAGATGAAGACAAAGTGCGCCGGCAGCTCTCTGAATATACCAGAGACGAGAGGAGAAGGTTCAAGTTCAAGATCGATTTCCCGGACGGCTTCAGGGGTGAGGTGATGCGGGAGATGTCCCGAATACCGCGGGGTGAGACCCGGAGCTACGGCGAGCTGGCGGAAGAACTGGACACTTCCGCCGTGGCGGTGGGACAGGCCTGCGGCCGGAACCCTCTACCTGTCATCGTCCCCTGCCACCGGGTTGTCGGTAAGAACTCGATCGGCGGCTACCAGTATCCCGGACTCAAAGAGAAGCTGCTGCGGCTTGAATCAGCGATATAACGTATTCGATGAAGCCTGAGACGAACTCAAGGAAGGACGTAGTGGAAAGATCGCTCCCTGAGTAGCGCCGGGTCCGGTTCGGCACCTTCAGCCTGTTTATCTCGAGTTCTTTGCCCGAGGTAGACGGTTTCGCAGAGTAGACTGGGTAATCGTAGCTGTTTATCTCCTCAAGGCAGTTCTCGAAACGCCCGCGGTCTTCGTACTTGCACGGCGTCAGGTCGAGGTGGCGGGAGTAGATGTCCCATTTCTCCTGGCTGCTCTCCACCTCCATGTCTACCTCCAGGTCGCGGTAGAGCTGGCTGAGGCTCCCCCCTTCTCTGGCTATGTGGTTCCTCAAAATCAGCTCGGAGTAGGCGTAGCCGAAGCGCCTTATATCCGCACCCGACGTGGTAGGGTTCCAGGTCTTCATGTACTGTTTATCGTTCTGGTAGTAGCTCCAGAGCTCGTCCTGGTCACCCTTCGAAGGGACGGTATATATGTAGGTATCGCCGTCTTCCTCCTGCCTGTATGTTATCTCTTCCCCGAAAAGCTCAGCAGGTGGCTGGTCTATCTCCCCGCTGCCGTAGAGCTTCCTCTTTACCAGGAACTCGACGTACTTTGCCGTTCCCTCGTTGAAGTAGCTGCTCCGGGTTAGATCCCAGTTCAGTTTTCTATCGTTCAGACCATGGACCACCTCGTGGGCGAGCACAGGCAGGAAATCCTCGCCTATCTTCTCGCTGTCCGGCGAGCGTATCTGTATCGCACCACTCAAATACTCACCTGCGCTCCAGTCGTTCACCTTCTGGTTGTAGGTCTCATCCTCCATGACCGCGACAGGAAACCTCCTGAAGTCCTGGGAAAGTCCCGTCGTGCCTCTCGGCACCTCGTAGGCAATCTCCGCGCCATCAATCTCCGCGCCGAAGAAGGAGAAATAGCGGGTCTCGTATCCATCGCCGAACTTGATGCGGATGTTGACAGGACCGTTCCCCCTGAACTGCATCGATTCGTTGCCGAAACCGGTCTCGAAGCCGAAGTTCAGCCTGCCCGAGAGCAGGTCTTCCGCGTACACCTCCCCGAAGGTCTCCTGTTCCCTGAAGCCGGGAAGCGACAGTGTCCGCTTGTAGAGGCCGTCGTGCACCTCTTCCGCTTCCACCGCCATTCTCATCCTTATCTCAAGGGTCTCGTTGTATCGGGCCGGACCGCTGTTGGTCTCGATGGATATGGAGTCGTCGTAGACCTGGTAGTCCTCTATCCTGCCAAGCGAATCCCTCACCGACAGCACCTTTGCGTTCTCCGGCTTGCTCCAGCTTAGCTCCCAGCCCGAGACAGGACAGCTATCCCTGCATTCGAGCAGCACGGTGGCGTTGATGCTGACCTGCTCCGTGTCGGAGGAGATGTCATAGTGTATCTTACCCGTCGCACCTGCGACCAGCGAAAGCACGAGCAGAAAAAGCACGAGCCTCTTCATAGCTCAGGCTGAGGGCTGAAAGAATAAAAGATATAGCTGTTGTATAGTCCCCATGGCGATACTCTCGGACCAGGACCTCGAAAAACTTATTCGGGAAAAAGACGCTGTATACACCACGCAGGGGCCTGACATAGACTTCGACCTCCAGCTCGGGCCGTCTTCTTTCGACCTCCGACTTGGCTACGATTTCGGAGTTCTCAACACCCGGAAGCTGGAGAAGATAGACACCAAGAACATGGAGGCCTACTCCGACTATATCAACAAGGAGGAACACACACCCGAGGAAGGCGTGGTAATCCACCCGGGAGAGTTCGTGCTAGGCTCCACTCTCGAATCGCTCAGGGTGCCGACGAACCTGGTTGCGAGGGTCGAGGGCAGGAGCTCCTACGGCAGGCTAGGAATCATAGTCCACGCCACCGCGGGCTACATCGACCCAGGTTTCGACGGCGACATCACCCTTGAGATGCAGAACCTGGGCAACGCACCGGTCAAGCTCTACCCCGAGGACCGGATCTGCCAGGTGGTGTTCGAGACAATGACAAGTGAGGCAGAAAACCCTTACGGCGAGAAGACCGACTCGAAGTACATGGGGCAGACAGGCGCCACCGGTTCGAAACTGGAAGAAGAGAAGCGGTAGTTCGGGAAAGATTTATAGTGTTGAAGTAGCAACTTAAACAGGTGACACAGGACAGGTTTTTCGCGGAAGAGCTGGAGCCTGGAGATGAAGAAAACGGTGCAGACCCTCTCGACCGGCTTGAACGGTGGAGCGAGGACAGGGACTTCCGGAAGGAAGGCCGAGTCGGTTCACGTTTTCTCTACCGCGACTACAGCACCGGCGGCGAGATAGCGAAGTCGTCTCTTGGTGAAGAGTTCGAACTCGACGGACGGAGCGACGCGCTCGTAGAGACGGAGTTCAAGGTCAACGAGGGAACCCACTACAGCACGGTCACCGTCATGGTCTACGGCAACCGGGTTGAAGTACTCGCCGACGACCCACTGGACGACGAGATACTGGGCGGCGGCGAAACCCAGGACGTACAGCTTTTCGACATCGACCACGGCAGTTACGGGCCCGCCTAACCGGAACTAGCGGAACCTTCCCGGAACATCATTTTAAGCAGTTCCAAGTTCTTTTATCCATGTCAAGGAACGGCACCGCCGACCTGCCGCTCCACTCAGGACACGCACCAGGCTGGCTTTTCGAGAGGATGGAGAAGCTGGGCGGGGCGATGACGGAGGCGGTTATAGAGGAATACGGCCGCAGAGAGTTCCTGCGTCGTCTATCCGATCCCTACTGGTTCCAGGCCTTCGGCTGCGTCCTGGGATTCGACTGGCATTCCTCCGGGCTGACCACGACGACGATGGGAGCACTCAAGGAGGCCCTGAGCCTTGAAGAACACGGATTAACGGTCGCTGGAGGGAAAGGAAGTACATCGCGGCAAACACCCTCCGAGATAGAAGATTCAGGCCTGGGCACGGCGAACACCGAGAGGCTGAAGCGGTCAAGCAGGATGAGCGCGAAGGTCGACAGCTCCTGCGTCCAGGACACTTACAGTCTCTACCATCACACTATCGCTTTCACAGAAAACGGTGAGTGGGCTGTTGTCCAGCAGGGCATGAACGACAGCCACGCCAGGCGCTACCACTGGTCCTCAGCCAGCGCGGACGGCTTCCTGAAGGGCCCGCAGGAAGCTATCTGCTCGGACGGGAGACAGGAATCGGTTCTTAACCTTTCTTCCCGCGGTTCGGAGGAAACGCGGGAGATATCGGTTGACCTCGTCCAGGACGATCCCCGCCACCTGAAGCGTTTCACCCGGCCAAGCCAGAGTTCGCTGGAGCGCTTCACGTCCGGGAAGCAACTCCGGATGCCTGACCACCACTGGATGAAGGAGGAAGACCTCAGCCCGCGGACCATCACCAGCCTTGAGAAGGCATACGAGGTTCAGCCGTCGGACTACCGGGAACTTTTACAGGTGGAAGGTGTCGGGAAGAAATCGCTCCGGGCGCTCGGTCTCATCGCGGAGCTGGTCTACGGCTCGGAGAACGACT
>CAZAII010000011.1:0-15827 GCA_964485165.1 uncultured archaeon
TGGTCCGCCTTGTTGCATGATTCAAGTTGGCTTCCGGGACCGACGGCGAGCGAGTCGCTCCAGTCGAGAAGCGGCGGCAGTTTGTCGTTCGGGTCGTCCCGCAGATAACCACCGCGGTAGGTCCTCACTATCAGGTTCTCCGAGAACGCTGCCACCACGTACCTTATCTCCTCCGAGGTCAGGATCTTTGTGAGGTCGGAACCAGACCTCAGCGCGGCCTCGCCGACAAGCGCGGGTGCACCAGTGTAGTCCCGGCTTCCTGCGACCACGCCAACGTAGCCGTTCTCGCCTTTATGCGAGCCGGGGTCCCGCTCCAGCCTCTCGAGCAGTTCCTCCATGTGATTGGAAGCGTTCCCCAGGGCTAAAAGTCATTCGGCGAGCGAAAGTTTTTATTCCAAGGAACCGAACGTATTACGTGGTATTATGGTAAAAGTCGCTGTTAATGGAGTCGGGACAATCGGCAAAAGGGTCGCGGAAGCGGTAAGGAAACAGGATGACATGGAGCTGGTGGGAGTAGCTGACGTCGCACCCACCGGGACGCTGAGGACGGTCCTCAGCCACGAAGGTCCTCTCCACGGAGTCGACCTATACGCCTCGACGCAGGACGGCGCCGAAGAGCTGAGGGACGCGGGCATGCACGTCGAGGGCACGCTGGAATCAGTTATCGATGAGGTCGATATCGTGGTAGACGCCACGCCTCCCGGCATCGACGAGAAGAACAAGGAAAACCTCTACGAGCCGAACGATGTCAAGGCTATCTTCCAGGGAGGTGCAGACGAGGATATCGCGCCCGTCGCGTTCAACGCGGACGCCAACTATGACGAGGCGAAAGGCGAGGATTTCGTCAAGGTCGTATCATGCAACACAACGTCCCTATCCAGGACGCTGGCCGCGGTTGATGAGAACTTTGGCGTCGACCACGCGGTGGCGTCGCTCGTAAGGCGGGGAGGCGACATCCCCCAGGATTCGAGGGGTCCCATCAACTCCACTATACCTGTGACAGAGGTCCCGTCGCACCACGGTCCGGATGTCCAGGCTGTTATGCCCCACCTCGACATCAAGACCCTCGCGGTCAAGGTGCCCGTGACATACGGGCACGTCCACATGGTGAACGTCAAGCTGGAATCAGAGCCCAGCAGTGGAGAAGTAGTCGAAGCTTTCAGGCAGCAGCCGCGCGTCTCTCTGGAATCTGCGGGAGAGGGCTTCGACTCGACCGGTAAGATACATGAGAAGATGCGTGACCTCGAGCGGTCGCGTTCCGACATGCCGGAGGCCGCGGTCTGGGAGGAGACCGTAACCGTGGAAGGCGGCATGCTCTACTGGATACACATGGTCCACCAGGAGTCGATAGTCGTCCCGGATTCGATCGATGCCATCAGGGCGATGTTCGAGATGAAGGACCGGGACACCTCCATCGCGAAGACCAACGACGCGATGGGGATAGAGTAGAATTCTAGATAAGGAATCCTATCTACTCGAAAAGGTAAAGCAGGAAGAAAAGCACCCGGGCCAGGCGAAGTCCCGGTTTATCTCGTGTTCCCGGGGCAATGTATGCGAGAGAAGTATCAGGAAGGCTCCCAGGAGCGCCAGCATTCCGGGCCGAGAGACGTGTAGAGCCCTCTCCAATCCGAGGATAAATAACCTTTCAACCACACATCCAGCTTAGGCATGAGAAAAATACTGATGGCTGGATGGGGATACCCTCCCGACATCGAGGGAGGTCTCGACATCCACGTGGCCCACCTTTTCGAAGAGCTGAGGGACGCGGGAATCGAGGTCGATCTAGTGCTGCCGGAAGAGTACGCACCTGACAGGCCGGACGTTATCGGTGTCGACGCCGGAGAGGGAGACATGCTGTCCCGCGCCAGCAAGATGAGCCGGGAGGTGGTCGAACTCGCGGAGGATTATGACGTGGTCCACACCCACGACTGGTTCGGCGCCGAGTCCGGGCTTAAGGCGAAGAAGTACTCCGGAACGAGGTGGGTATCGACCTTCCACTCCCTCAGTTCCGGCCGTTCCAGGACTCCTTCACCCCGGATAGAGGAGATGGAGAGGGCGATGGCAGAGCGCGCCGACTCCACCATCGCGGTCAGCAGGAAGCTGGCCGACGAGCTTGAGGAGGAGTTCGGAATCGAGCCACACGTCATCCACAACGGTTTCTCCCGGAAGAAGGTAAGCGGGATCGATATCAGGCAGGAGCTGGGCATCGACGGCAGGATTTTCCTCTTTGTGGGTAGACATGCGGAGCAGAAGGGGCTGGAGCACCTGATCTACGGCTTCAGCAAGTACCTGAAGGACAACGAAGCCACGCTCGTCGTTGGCGGAGATGGCCACATGAGGGACGCACTGGAAGAATTCGTGGAGCTTCTCGGTATACAGGAAAACGTCTTCTTCACCGGCTTCATCCCGGAGGACGAGCTCGGCGACTTCTACTCGAGCGCCGATGTCTTCGTCTCGCCCTCCATCAACGAGCCGTTCGGGCTGACGGTGACAGAGGCGGTGGAAGCGGGGACTACAGTGGTCGCTACAGAGAGCGGCGCCGAGGAGGTCCTTCCAGACGAGCTTGTGATAAAGATAGAACCGGACTCCGACTCCATCGCATCGGGACTGGAAAAAGCGGTCGAGAGGGACGAGTCAAGGAGCTTCGAGTCGAGGAGCTGGAGGCAGATGGCTGAAGACACCCTGGAAGTTTACGAAGAACTCAGCTGATTATGTCAAGTTCGTGGACGGGGCCGGGATGGATCACCCGGAAACCGTTCTCCGTCCTCATCATCGCGGAGCCGCTTTCGACGTAGTAGGTGGAGTCGTCGCCCTCGACGCCGGGCAGGTAGATCCTTTCCTTTCCGCCCGACTTCACGACCACAGCGACCTCGGAATCCGACGTGATGTCGATGACCGTGCTGCCGTCCTCTTCACGGGTTTCAACTTCCATGGTGAAATTTTCCCTCTGGCTGATTTAAACATTCGACCATTGCCGATTTAAATTCACATGCAAACTGTTTGAGTATGCCTCCGATCACCCTGTCCTTCGAGGTGCACCAGCCCCACAGGATGAGGATAGACGGGGTGAAAGAGGACGCAGACACGCTATATGACCGTTACTTTGACGACGGTATGAACGAACACTTCTTCAAGGACGTGGCCGAGAACTGCTACTTCCCCGCAACAGAGCGGTTGCTCAGGGCGGCCCAGGACCTGGAGGGCACGGGAAGCGACCTCAAGGTAAACTTCTCCGTCTCCAGCTCCTGGATAGAGCAGGCGAAGCAGTACCACCCCGAGCTCATAGACATGCTCAACAGCTTCCCCTCCAGCACGATTGACTTCATAGGACAGACACACTACCACTCGCTATCGGGACTCTTCCACGACAAGACCGAGTTCCGGTGGCAGCTCAACCACCACAGTGATATAATAGAGGACACCTTCGGCAAGAGGCCCAAGGTGATGACCAACACCGAGCTGATCTACCACAACGAGATAGGTAAGATAGCAGGAGAAGAAGGATTCAGGGGTGTCTTCACCGAGGGCGTTCCCCGCATCCTGGGATGGCGCTCACCCAACTACCTCTATACACAGCCCGACTTCGTGACGGATAAAGGTGCGAACATACTTCTGAGGAACAGGGAACTGACCGACGATGTGGGATATCGCTTCTCCGCCAAGTGGTGGGAAGAGTATCCTCTAACCGCGGACAAGTACGTGGCCTGGCTCGCCGCATCCGAAGGCCAGACTATCAACCTGTTCATGGACTACGAGACTTTCGGCGAGCATCACTGGGAGGGGACCGGCATCCTATGGTTCCTGGAAGACCTGCCCTACCAGGTCGCGAAACGCGACAACCTGCGTTTCGCGAAGGTCAGGGAGGTTGCGGAAGGAGATCCTGTCGGAGAGTTCGACGCATTCGAGTACAACACAGTTTCCTGGGCCGACCAGGAGATGGACGCCTCGGCCTGGCTGGGCAACGCAGTCCAGAGGAAGCTGTTCGAGAAGATGCAGCAGATGGAGACACAGGTCAAGAAGCTGGATGATGACGAGGTGACCGATGTCTGGAGGAAGTTCCTCACCAGCGACCACCTCCACCACATCGCGACCAAGACATACGACGACCACAGCGTCCACAACTACTTCTCCTACTTCGACCACCCGTTCCAGGGCTTCGCAGTCATAATGGAGCACCTGATGGACTTCCAGCAGCAGGTCCAGGAGCGGATGCGGAAGTGACAGGTTGAAAAGCTTCCGGAAAGAACTTTTACAGCATGTCGACCGCCCGCTCACCCACACCCCTGCAACAGGCCGAAACCCGAGAAGACTTCGCCATAGAGGCCGTCCTCGAGAAAGGGGGCGAAACGCACGCTGTCTTCACCCTGTTCGAGGACGGGCACGTGGAGGCGGAGAACGACGACAAGGCCTCCTTCGGTTATGATATAGACGAAGAACTGATGGATGAGATCGTCGACCCCGTGGTTGGGCGTGTTGAAGGACCAGGTTCTGTGTACGCCACAGCCTCGGCAGGGCGTGAAGATCTCACGTTCCGCGTCAATCCTCGCTACATCGGACCCGACGACTACCCTGAGGAGAACAGCGCCAGCTGGGACCGTTTCACCATCTCCAGCTATGGAGATGTAGCGAGGAGCCTCGGTATACTTGTGGGCGAGGCGCCAGGCATGGAGCCGGAAGACCCAGGAGCTGCAGCTGGACAGGTCATCACCGACGACTACCGGGCGGGTCTCCGGGAGATAGTCGAGACATCGCTGGAAGCCGCCTATGACGAAGCCCGGTAACGCTACAGGTCCGCGAAGCTGTCCAGGAACTCCTGCTCTGCCCCATCGATCCTCGCGCGTATGCTGAAGCCGTAAGTGCCGTTCCCCATACCGGGCGGTCTTGCGTCGTTTTCCAGTACATCGACGTAGAATCCCGAGCTGAATATCTTCATCTCCGGGTCGTACAGCGGGTCGGAAACTCCCCAAGCCGTGTTCCTGTCGAGGAAGCCGGTGTCGTAGTTACCTAGGAAGCTGCCTTCCTCTACCGCCTCGAACAGCTCTTCCGGCGTGACATCGTAGCTCACCTCTCCTGCCTCAAGGTCAATCCGGGCGTCATGCATTTCGTGCAGAGTTTCGACGAAATCGCGGAAACCGGAGTAGCTGTTGACCGAGGGATCTACACGTACCTCCCGATCCTGATGCCGACGTTCCAGAAGTTCTCCTGCCTGTGACATGTGCCATCCCCTCCAGGTCATTATTCCCGCTCCAGCATATAAGTGGATATTCGTGGTCTATCCCGTAATTTCCCCGGAGTCGCAAACCGCCGCTATCCCAGCTCTTCGGCGTAACTCTCGACTCTCCTGCCGAAGTAGCCGGTTAGGAGGATTGCGACAGCGGAGAGGTAGAAGGCAGCCTTGAATCCCGCTTCAGGCCCCCGGAAAACCATGACCGCAACCGTCACTGATAGCATCACGAACCTTCCAAGCCCGAGGAAGACCTCTCTCACCGAGTAGAAACCCAGCTTGTTGCCTCTCGCCCCTATATCCGCCACTATCGAGAAGAGAGGTATGTGGTACGTCCTGTAGAGCAACCCCATCAGAACTGAAAGCACGAAGGCTGCAAGCGCCGTGGAGATAGCAGGAACTGCGACCAGGGCTGCCGCGGTCCCCACCGTTCCCGCCAGTATGAGGTGGAACCGTTCCACCCTGTCGCCGATATTTCCCACGACTACCGAGAAAAGCGCGGAGCTCAGACCCGCAAGCGCCGCCGCTATACCCACGTTGAGGGCACCCCCTATGACGTAGTATATGAAGAGCGGCAGGACGAAGAATATAGAGAAGGCGGATATACCCGCGAAGAAGAACATCGCGTCGAGCTCCAGGTTCCTGAGGGAGGAGACATCTCTCACCGAGAAACTCTCAGGCTCCCTCCCGCGTGAATAGAGCAGGGGAACCGCGGAGACCGCGATGAATACCAGGGCGACAGATACCAGGAGGCTGAAACTGAAAGAGGAGAGTATCCAGCCTCCCACCAGCGGTGCGATAGCACCTGCGAAAGCGGCGAGACCCATCAGCCAGCCGTACTCCGAGCTCCTGGACTCGCTCGAACTACCTGCTGTGAAGCCCGTGTTGATAGGTATCCAGAAAAGGGCGTTCCCGATACCTATCAGCGCGCCGACAGCCAGTACCAGGGGCAGGGAGAGCGAGACGAGTTCGAGCATCAGGAAGGCGGGCACGAAGAACAGGTAGGAGAACATCAGCCCCTTCCTGTCGCCCACCCATGACAGCAACCGGCCGACAGGGACCGCGGCAAGGGTGAAGGTTCCCACATCAACCGCCATGAACAGGAATACCTGCTCCATCGGGAAACCCTGCTGGGCGATGAAGACCGGTATGAAGATGTTTATCAGGCCGAGTGCGAAAGAGTGAAGCGTCTTGAACGCGTAGATCTGGTTCAGCTCGTCTCCCTCGAAAAAGCCCAGCATATCCTTCGAGTGACCTCGGACTGTAATAAAAGTCACCGGGACCATACAGCTACCATGCCCGAGAAACATTCCGTGAAGCTGGGCAGCGATGAGAAAGTAGCCGCGGTGCACGAAAAAGCGGACAGCGACGACTGGGTATTCGTCTGCCACGGCTTCGGCGGGAACAAGGACAGGCAGGGGGAATACCTTGACCTCGCGGAGAAAGGCTTCAACACTGTTCTCTTCGACTTCCGCGGCAACGGGGAGAGCGACGGCGACTTCATCGACCAGACGCTGAGCTCCCGCATCGAAGACCTTGAAGCCGTAGTGGAACACTTCTCACCTTCCTCCTGCGTGCTCTTCGGCACCAGCTTCGGCGGGAAAGTCGCGTTCCACGCCTCCGTGGAACTCGACGCTGACGCGGTCATCGGTAAGGCACCGGTGACCTACAACTCCATCATGGACAAGTTCCAGGCCGCTGTAAAGGAAAAAGGAGAGTTCGAGTACATCGAAGGCAAGCCGATTGACCAGCGTTTCTTCGATGACCTTGACACCTACAGCTTCGAGGACGCAGAGGGGAGAATCAGCGCCCCGGTCGCCATCTTCCACGGCAGCGATGACACTACCGTCCACCCCGAGAACTCCTTCAAAGCCGCAAAACAGCTCGAAACGGACGTAATGCTCCAGAAGATGAAAGACGAGAAACACAGCTTTTCCGAAGAAGCCAAGCAGAAACTGCTGGGCCATATGACGACGTGGCTTCACCGGGTCCTCTAGATTTATTAGCCGATTTCACCAAAACCCGATCTATGGAAAAAGAAGAGCTGGGTTTAGACGACATAAGAGAACTAGTGCGGCGTAAAACAGGCAAAAATACGACTGATAGCGCCGCAAATATGCTGGGAGCCATACTGGAGACTTTCGCAGGTGATATCGCAGAGGAAGCCATCCACGTCGCAGAAAAGGAAGACCAAGAAGAAGTCACTGCAGGAGACGTGAAAGAGGCGCTGGAGCCGAGCTAACTGTTTCAGGCTATTCTACCCTATGGAAAATCCAGGCGACCCATCGACATGTTTAAATATTTTCTCTTCGTGCTTACCCTTAAGTGACAACAATGGACCAGGAGGTTATCTGGCTGATGTCGCAGGCGCTGGAAGACGCGCTGGGGCAGGAATCCGTGGCTTTCCAGCCCTCCGACGAGGACGAGCGTTTCATCATCAGTGTGGACGAGTCCGTCATCCTTGTCGACGCCGAAAGGAAACTGTTCGTCCCGGTGAAGCGGGGCAAAGCCATAGGATACCTCGACATCAAGGGCTTCATGCAGGAACTGGGCCTTGAATACGAGAGCCCCACAACGTACAGAAAACGTCTAGACAGTCACTGATCCTTCTCGAACGCCTTTCTATAGATACCGCGTGTCCACGCAGCTATCTGCTCCCAACGGAAGTTGTCCTCAACCCGGTCGCGGGCCTTGTCTCCCATCCAGTCCGTCCATCCGGGATCGTTCAGCGTCCTCGAGACCTGGTACTCGATGGAGCCCGGGTCTTCCGGGTAGGTGTGGAGACCCGTGTACTCGTGGATTATAGTGTCCTTCATGCCGCCGACGTACGAGCCCACGGTGGGAGTGTTGCATGCCGCTGCTTCAAGCGGGACGATGCCGAAAGGCTCGTATACCGAGGGCGCAACAGTTATCTCAGCGGTCTTCATCAGGGAAAGAAGTTCAGAGTCCGCGACGTATCCCGGGAAGTGGACCTTTTCACCGACCGTCGACTTCGCGATTCCCTTGTAGTGCTCTGTCGCACCGCTCCCGACCATCACGAACTTGGCCTCGGGGTTCCGGTCGATTATATCCGGCATCGCCTCTATAAGGTGTCCAGGGCCTTTCTGGGGATACATCCTGCCCACGAAGAGGACTATCTTCTCCCAGTCAAGCGCGTAATCGCTCCGGTCCAGCCTGTTCCTGTGGCTGTCGAACTTCTCCAGGTTCACGCCGTTCGGTATGTAGTTTATCTTGTCCTCAGGCACCTGGAAAGTATGCTTTACCTCCTCGGAGAAGTCGCGGCCCACGGTTATGACCTCCTCCGCCTCGTATGTGCCGTACCACTCAAGGTCGTGGATGGTCTGCTGGTACTCGCTGTCAAGCCCGTCCCTGCCCTGCTGTGTAGAGTGGACGGTGAAGACCATCGGGACGCCCAGCGTCTTCTTTATACCCGTCGCGCCCGGCACCGCCATCCAGTCGTGGGCGTGCACAAGGTCGAAGGGCTCCTCCTTGTATATCTCCACCGCTCTCTTCTCCATCTCGTGGCCCAGGCTCATCGCCCAGGAGAGAGTGTCGACAGCCGCGTCGCTAGAACTTACGCGGTGTACCTCGATGCCGTCCCTGTACTCGGTCTCCTCCTCCGGGCCGTAGGTCAGCACCACCGGGTCGTGTCCCTGGGAAGCGAAAGTGGACGCCAGGTCCTCACAGTGGGACGCTATACCCCCCGCCTTGAATGGAGGGTATTCCCAAGTCACGAAAAGCGGCCGCATATTTACGTTAATACCTCGTTCCTGTGTTTAAGGAGTTCCTCGTAGTTTCTTAAAACTCTTTGCTCCCAGCCGTTCTCGTAGGGGTCGATGACCTCCAGCTTCTCCTCCGGGATATCCAGGTCGAATATCAGCGAGCTCCTGGTATCGTGCTTTGTCGCCAGGACCTTCTCGGCGGCGAAGCCGCCCTTCCATTCCAGCTCGGATATCAGGCCGGCGTGGTCGCCCTCGAAGCCGCGCTCGTTCTCGGTGGAGTGGATGGTAACCACCAGCGGTGTTTCTAGGTGTTTCGAAAGCGTTACGCCTCCCGGAACTGTCACCCAGTCGTTGGCGTGGATCACGTCCACCTGGGAGCCTTCCATCATCTCGGAGACGCGGCCCTTTATCTCGTTGTTCAGCATCATGGCCCAGTTGTATATGTTGTCGCCGCTGAAGTTGAGCGGGACCCGGTGGACATCCACGCGCTCGTCAACGCTGTAATAGGAGCCGTCCTCGAACGCCACTATAGAGGCTTCGTGGCCGTTCTCGACAAGGTATTCCGCGATGTTCTTGCAGTACTCCGAGACGCCTTCACCATCGCGGAACTGCTGGGAGAGTAGCACTATCTTCATCTACCTGAACCTCTGTTCGAAACCTATGCTCTTACTCTTTTCAACATCCGGCTGGGTGAAAGGATCCACGTCGTGAAGCCAGGCAGAATAAACTGCGAGGTACTGGAGGAACGCGACAAGCTTTCCCGCTCCCCGGTAAGACAGGTCGGTCAACGTTACGGTGATGTTCGGCATGTCCTCCTCGTCTAGCGCCTGCTTCACGCCCTCGTACTCAGCTAGCAGAGAGCTCTGGAGCGACTTCCCGTCAAGGTCGCCGAGCCGGCGGTCACGCAGTCTCACGTCCTGTAGCTCCTCCGGAACCTCGATGTTCTCGTGCTCGTGGTTCTCGGTACGGAAGAACGCGGGCATGATGTCCTTCTTGCCGCCGAATATCCTCTGGTTCGTGTGGTGCTGGTACTCCGGCCCAAGGTCGCCGGAAAACGTCTGGCCCTTGCCCTCCTTGCAGAACGTTTCGTGCATAAGCTGGACCAGTAGCGGGTAGAAGCCGAACATCCGGGTGGAGTAGAACGCCGCGAATACCTTGTCGTAGCCGTCCTGCTCGGCGTCGTAGAAAGCCGAGGCCAGGTTCAGAGCGGGGTTGTACTGCTCCTTCGGCGACACCATGCCGTACATCTCCTCCGCGCCCTTCCTTATCTCCGAGATTTCCAGCCCGGCGAAAGACGCGGGTACGAGAGCGGTCTCCAGCGCGCCGGTGAACCTTCCTCCGACATCCGGGTGCTCTATCCAGCCGTAATCCTGGCGTTCAACTATCTGTTTCAAAGCACCATCGTTGTCCGAAGTCACCGCGAACACTTCGTAGCCTCTATTGATGAAGAACAGCAGCGACTCGATGACAGAAGCCGTCTCACCTGACTTGCTTATAGGCATCACCAGAGTTTCCTCAACCTCAAGCTCGCGTGAGAGCCGGTTCAGGTAGTCCGGATCCATCGTCGTCACCAGCCGGACATCGATATCGGTCTCCGGGAAGAACGCGTACAGGTAGGCGCGGAAAGATGTTATAGAGCCGCCATTGCCTATGACCACCAGGTTCTCGAAATCGCGGTCTTCCGCCGCCTCTTGGATACTTTCCATATGGGGCTCCTCCTTCGCGAACTCCGGTACGCGGTACTTCGGTAGCTCCTGGACCGACCGGTTCTTCTCGTTGACGTGGTCTATCTCTATCTGGAAAGACATTCTCAGGACACCTCCAGGGCCTTCTTGTGGGCCTCCCTGTAGTTCTCGCCCAGCCGGTCCCAGGAGGTCAGCTGGGCCAGCTTCCGGGCGTTGTGTTTCCTCTCGGTTATCTCGGTTTTCGAGTAGGTCACTATATCCTCTATCATCTCGGCAAGGTTTTCAGCGGCCTTCCCATCTTCAACATCGTCTCTCTCAAGCACGTATATGCCCTTCCTGTCCACAGGGTTCGTCTTCTCCAGCAGGAACTGGCCGAATCCCGCGAGGTCCGTGGTGACAGACAGCGCGCCGTTGGCAGCTGTCTCCACCGGCGTGTAGCCCCATGGCTCGTAGTAGCTCGGGAATATACCTGCGCTGCACGCCACTATGAAGTCGTTATAATCCATAGATAGCAGCCTGTCACCCACGGAGAGGTACGTGGGATAGAATATCACCTTGACGCGGTCCTCCTCCCGGTTCCTCAGGCCTTCCTCGTATAGCTTCTCCATTATCTCGTCATTCGAATACGTCAGGTCAAAAGCGGAAACCGGCGGGTTGCGACCTTGTTTCTCGTGGAAGTTCTGCTGCAGGGATTCGAGCCGGCGGGCGTCCTCCTCGATCAGCTCCTTCAGGCGTTCCCCGACGTCACGGCCCGAGGTCAGCGAGTTGAGTATCGTGTTCCTTATCTCCGGCATCACGTCGTGCACGTAGTCCTCAAGCTCCTGATAGAGCGAGACGTTCTCCAGCACCTCAAGGTTCTGGCCCTTCACGTCGCTCGGCACCAGTATGAAGAAGTAGAACGGGTCTCCATCCCGCCTGTTGAGCTCGGCAAGCGCGTCTATCAGTATGTCGGTCCCCTTGTTGTGGAACTCGTAACGTCCCGACGTGAACAGGATCCGGGGGTCGTGCTCCAGGTCGATATCGTAGTAAGGCTCGAAATAAGCCTGGAGGAACTCCTTCACGTTCTCCTTCTTCTTGGTGTGCTGGTATGAGAGCTCTTCGAGGCTGGGAAAGTCGTCGACGTTAAAGCCGTTCGGCAGAATGATATCCGGCTCGACGTCCAGAACCGCCGATGCCTCCCGTCCAGTCGTCTTGCTGACAGTGGTGAAGATGTCGGCGTTTTCAGCCGCGGTCTTCTCCACCTGGTGCTTCGGCTTCACACCGTAATCCGCCGCAAGCGAGTCGTCGACACTGCCCTGGTCGACCGCACCCTTAAGGTCGAAGTCCGAGTTGGATAGAGTCCGGCCGAGGACAGTAGCGTGGGTCGTGAAAACCGTGGGCGCGGAGCACTCGAACATCGCCGGGCCTGAAAGCCACTCATGGAGGTGGACAACCGTCTCTCCCTCCATCTCCTTGCTCAGCCTGTCAAGCAGCAGGCCGACCGCGTAGCTCCACTTGACCGGCTCGTCGAAGTCGCTTCCGACACCCATCGAATCGATGCCGTGCTCCTCCCACATCTCCTTCTTTATGTCATCAACCGACCTCTCCATCCCGGAGGGATCGACCAGGATGCACTGTGGCTGGCCAGGGACGCGCCAGACACCGCAGTGGAACTCGATGCCTTTTTTCTCAAGCTCCCTGAAGGCTCCGTTGTAGTTGGGGCACTGCCTCGGCGCGAAATCATCCCGGGCCTTCTCCTCGTCGAAATAACCTATAGTTATGTAGTTCTCACCGTAATAATCCTGCATGGTCGAGGCCTTCGACTTGAGCACCTGGTAGATACCACCTACCTTGTTCGCGACCTCGAAAGAAACCTCCAGCAGATTATCCGGCTCCATATACTAAGGTTTCATCCGCGGATATAAAAACATCGAACAAAGCCTCTTTGCTACTCTGAAGTCAAAATAAAGCTTTTATAGCGGTTTCTGAGCCAGAGTCTAGTATGAAGTATACCCTACACGAAAACCTCTCTAACCGGACCGGCATCATCTCCAATCTCCACGGCTTCGTGAACCGCCACCTCGATACCGGCTTCAAGTCGAAGTGGAGCGGGTTCTGGGTCCCGCCACACAAGTTCCTCGACTACTACAGCGTCAAGATAAACGGTCTCTGGCTAGGCCCAGAGAGTTTGAAAGCCACCGAGTACGGTGACTCCTTCATATTCCACCACGAGACTGACAGCCTGGAGATAGAGGAACGGGTGTCAACCCCGGATGGACTTCCCGGATTCAGACTCGAACTCGAACTCTTCAACAAGACCGACCAGCCCAAGGCTGTCCAGACCGTGCTCGAGGCCGGAGTAGACATAAGGTCGAAGTCACAGGACCTGGGGCCACGGAAATACGGGCTCGAAAAAGGGAAGAACCGGTTGACCGTAGCCAACGAAGACAGGAAGCTGATGATATCCAGCGACCAAGAGTTCGAAGTCTCCGGCGACAGATACACCAGGGTCCACCACCCCGGCGACAAGCAGCGGTGCTTCGTCCCGGGAGAGCTGAAGTTCCGGCACGAAATAGATCCGGGCGTCACCAAGAAGCTAGAGATAGAGTTCACAACGTCGAGCGCGGGGTTCGGGGAGCTGGTGAGCCTCGACCAGAACCTCCACGGAGAGAAGCTCGGCCACTCCTTCGGCGCCAGCGTCGACAGCATGAAGAACCTTGTGTACAACCGCAAGGGCAGGGGCATAATCGCCGGCCATCCCTGGTTCCAGAGTTACTGGGCCAGGGACACCTTCTGGACCCTGCTCGGACTGGTAGATGCGGGCTACTTCGAACTCTCGGAGCGCATTCTCACCAACTTCGCGGAGAAAGGTCTGCCGGGCAAGATAGACCTCGACTCTGGCGAGAGTGAGGAGGTTCCACGGTCAGACACCGCGCCACTGTTCATCATAGCGGCGGACAAGCTGGAAAGGCACTACGGTCTAACCGAAGAACTCGGACAGGCCCAGAGAGACGCCATGAAGAGGCTGGAAACGGAAGACGGCGTGGTCCAGCACCCTGAGGACGGAACCTGGATGGACACACTTGACCGCACACCCGCGGTCGACATCCAGTCGCTCTGGCTCGAGGCCGCCCGCATTATGGGCAGCGAAAAGCAGCAAGAGCTCGAAAGGGGGCTGGAAAAGTTCAAGAAGACGGAGTACATGAAGGATTTCCTCGACAGCGAGGCGCCGAGGACGATAAATCCCGCTATACCCGTGATGTTCGGCCAGGTGACCGATGCCGAAGCCGAGAAATACCTGGGGAAGATAAACGCCGAGTTCTCGTCCCGTTACGGCGCGAGGACCCGTTCGATGGCAGACCCCGGCTACAAGGCCTACGGCTACCACACAGGCAGCGTCTGGGGGCTGACAACCGGGTGGGCCGCGGCGGCTAACCTTCGACACGGTAAACAGAAGCAGGGGATTAATTTCCTCGAAAAGATGACACAGTTCGTCGACCGCGACCAGGTCGGTGCGTTTCCCGAGGTGGTCAACTCGGAGACAGGGGAGCTGATAGGTTGCCCGGAGCAGGCCTGGAGCGCCGGCATGTTCGTACACGTTATCGACAGCTACCTGCTGGGAATCGACGTAGAAGGAAAACAGGTCAGTATCCGACCTGCCAGAAACCTCAGCATCGAGAGGGCTGGCAAGAGGATCGGAGAGGAACGGATGGACCTGAAAGTTGAAAACGGCGAGGTAGAAATACTTAATGACCCGGAGCTGGAGCTGGATTACTGATGATAATAGTCAACTTCAAGGCCTACGCGGAAGCATCGGGGGGAAACGCTGTCGAAGTCGCGGAGGCGTGCCAGAGGGCCGGAGAAGAGACAGGGACGCGGGTGGTCGTCTCGCCCCAGCCACAGGATCTGCTCCGGCTCCAGGATCTCGATGTAGAGAAATTCGCCCAGCACATCGACCCCGTAGACGCGGGCAGCCATACGGGTCACGTACTAGCCAGCGGGATAGAAGAGGCAGGAGCGACCGGTACCCTGCTCAACCACTCCGAGAGAAGGATTGATGACAGCACGATCAGGAAATCGATAGAAAAGGCAAGGGGGAACGGTCTCACGACCGTGGTGTGCGCGCAGGATCCTGAAGAATGCGAGAAGTACAGCAGGATGGAGCCCGATTTCATAGCCTACGAGCCGCCCGAGCTGATAGGGGGCGACGTATCCGTTTCAGAGGCCCATCCCGAGCTGATAGGCAATGCAGTGGAGCGGTCACATGTCCCTGCCCTGACAGGTGCGGGCATCCATTCAAGAGAGGATGTTGAGAAGAGCATCGAACTCGGCACACGGGGAGTGCTCGTCGCATCAGGCATTGTAAAGTCTGAAGATCCTCACAGCGCTGTAAAGGAGATGTGTCAGGGACTATGAAACAGGAGTGGATCGAAAGGTACATGGACGTGGCGGGGCGCGAGAGAGGTTCGGCGGACGTTCTCATCGGTTTCAACGCCAACATTGACGTTATCTTCCAGCTGGGTGATACGGAGATCGACTGGAAGGATGTAGAACCGGAGATGATGGAAGAAGTGTACGGTATAGAGGAACTCAAGTCGGTGCTGAAATACTGCATGGAGCGTGGTCTCAACCGTGAAGTCGAACTCAGGGAGCTCGGATACCCTGTAGGGGACGGAGAGGAGCGACTCGGAGGCCAGGCCGGCATAATGTCGAACTTCCTCTCTGGACTCGGTAACGGCGTCATATTCTACACCCCTTTCCTCTCGGAGGAGCTAGCGTCAAAGATAAACGAGAAAGTACTTTTCCCAGCGATGGAGGGAGAATTCGTACTCAAGAACGTCAGGGACGCAGTTAACACCGACCGGACGAAGAGGAACCTGATATTCGAGTACGAGCGTGAGAAGACCGGCCGAGTCATCTTCTCCCAGACCATGAAAGGCTTCGGCCCCTACTTCAGGAAAGGCATAGAAGAAAACCTTGACAGCATACAGAAAGGTATTGACCGGGCCATATTCTCGGGCTTCCACGACGTTGAGGGCAACAGGGAGGCAAAGATAAGGAAGGCCCAGAACCAGCTGGAGATGATAGATAAACCCATACACATTGAATACGTCCACCGCCACGGGGTAGACGACCTCGTGTTCGAGTACATACTCCCAACTGTCGACAGCATCGGGCTCGACGAGGACGAGCTGAAAGTCATCGCGGACCGGATGG
>CAZAII010000012.1:0-14910 GCA_964485165.1 uncultured archaeon
CTTCTTCGGGAAGCTTCGACTTCTTCTGGAACGTCACCATGAGGACCAAGAACGGCATGAAAAGTTTCAACGACAGCTTCAACTTCACCATCCTCGATATCCCGAGCACCTTCAGCTCGGCGATAAACGATACTGACAACAAGGTTCTCAGGAACGAATCGGCTCGCTACAACTTCACGTTCACCAACCGGTGGAGCGCGGCACTTGACCACGTAAACGTCACGGCGAACTGCAACCAGGCCGAGATCAGCTGTGACGTGTATGGAGAGAGCGACAGCACCGCCTCCCTGGGAACTGTGAACGCAGGACAGCAGCAGACGGTGAACTTCAACATAACCACGAATATATCTACAGATACGGCGGACTACGATCTCAACACCACCCTGGAGTACATAAACCCTGGTGGGGAGCGGAGGATCTGGGGCCAGCAGGAGAACAAGAGACTCGCGGTCAGGATACCGGGAGCACTTTTATCACTGGTCGATATTCCTGACAACATAACCAGGGCGGTTACAGGCAACTACACATTCAAGATCTTCACCAACAACACCTTCAGCCAGAACCTGACGAACGCCAGCTTCAAGTACTGGCTACCCTACGGCTGGACCAATTCCTCGGGCAAGAGGTACGGCTTCACGGAGATCCACCGGCCGGGGGAGATAATCTGGCTCAACATGACGGCTTTCGCCAACATATCCTCGAGCCTCGGGCCGCAGACCTTTGTGCTCAACGAGACAAACGACCAGAAGAGGGAGGACGAGGAGCTGCTGACGGTCGATGTGTATGCGGAGTCCAACCTCACGTTGAACTCGGACGATCCCACGCCTGACAGGGGCGACACTATAACGCTGACTGGCGATCTCGAGTACGACAACGGCAACGCTGTCCAGGGCGAGACCGTGAATTTCTGGGACGAGACTGAAGGACTGTTCATAGGTTCGGACACTACGGATTCGAATGGTATCGCGACGGTTGACTACACGCTTCCCGGAGATGCCGTCCTGGGTGACCACGAGCTGAATGCTACCTTCGCGGGGAGCAACTCTACCTACACCAGGCCGAGCGACGATAATGAGACCATAAACGTCGGCCAGAAACCCTCGGTCAGCGACGTCAAGGACGAACCTGACCCTGTCGGATACGGTTACAACGTCACTATCAACGCGAACGTGACTGATGCGGACGGCATCGAGAAGGTCGAGGCCCGTATAACCTATCCGGATGGTGATACTGCCACCCGCAACATGACCAACGTCAGCCAGGACATCTACGAGGTCAACTTCACTGAAACCTGGCAGAACGGCAAATACGACTACACTATATGGGTGGAAGACGGTTCCGGCAGCACCTTCGAGACATCGAGCTACTCCTTCGAGCTTTCTGTGGACGCGGAGGTCTCGGTCAGGGGCGACAACGACACCTATGGCCCTAACACCAACGTCCTCCTCAACTCGACAACGCAGGAATGGTGGAACTACAGCTTTAGCTACAGGAAGCCGATCAATATAACTGATAACACCGGAAGCGACCAGCAGGAGGTCCACGTAAACCTCACGGTTGACACCGCCTCATTCATATCAGCCGGCAAGATGAACGCAAGCTGTAAAGACGTCCGGTTCACATGGTACAACTCCAGCAGCGGGAACCAGGTGAGGGCGCCACACTACCTCAAGTCGGGCTGTGACTCCTCCGAGACCGAGTTCTGGGTGAAAGTGCCGGAGATCGGTGCTTCCGCTACAGAACAGCTCTACATCTACTACGGCAACTTCGAGGCGGGCGACGGCAGCAGCCAGCAGAGGACGTTCTCCTACTCGTCGCCCAGGACCGTGGGATACGTGGTGAGCAACATCTCGGCCTCGAACGGTCTCAGTGTCCAGAGCCTGGTCGACAACAACACTGTAGAGGTCGGGGCGAACACCTACCTGCTGAACGAGACGGATGAAGTCACGGCGAGCTCAGGCATCTCTATAGATACTCCTATAAGGGCGGAGGGGCTGATACAGGCCGAAGGAAACGGCGACACCGATGACATAGTCTCGCCGGTATCCTGGGAAGGCGAGGAATTTGTCTACGGTGGTATGAGAGGCACGGACAGGTTCTGCATGCTTGCCACAGGTTCCCCTGCCTCCGTGACTATCTACGACGGCGGCAGCTCTGTCTTCTCCGGGACGGTCGACTCGACGGGGACCTGTACCGATACAGACATAACAGATGGTAACGCCGCACGGATAACCAGCGACGAACCCATACTCGCCCAGCACCTCTCCAACGACAGCTACGACTCCTTCCCGATGTATCCCGCGACCACCGACAAGGTATACGGAATCCCCTCCACCACCCTGTATGTGGGTGCTGGCGCCGGTGGCGCAGACATAGAGTACCAGGCAAGCGACGGCTCATCCGGCTCCACCTCGATAGGGGCAGACAGCGAGTACACTGACTCGTTCGCTGGTGGAGGCCAGGCGCCAGCGATGATGGTTAACGGTTCCAGCCCTGTAGGCGCCATACAGCAGGCAGATGGAGACGGGACTGAATCCACTGTCTTCGTGCCTTCCTACGAGATGACTACCAAGTTCGGTTCGGGCCTCTCCGCTGACTACATAGTGGTCGCCACCCCGAATTCAGGAACCGAGTGCACCTTCGATAACGGCGCCAGCGTCTCGACCAAGACCGTATCAGGTATCAGCGGGGTATACAGGCTGGACTGGGGTGCGGGAACCGGAACCCAGTACACCTCCGGTGGATGGAAGGTCAGCTGCACCAGTCCCGTGACGGCGTACTACGAGGAGTCAGAGGCCGGTGACGAGGACGAGACCAACCTCTTCGGCTGGCCGCAGATGAGGCGCGAAGTAAGCGCGCCCCCGACAGTTTCGAGGGGAGGCGAGGAGACGCAGGAGGGTTCGCTGGTCAAGAACCTTGGTGGAACCGATTTCCGGGGCTTCAAGCTGATGAAGGTCGAGAAGTACACCGGCTCTGGATGGAACACTGTTGAGGTCGTCGTAAATGATACTTCAACCGGCACCAGCAGGAGTCTCGACTCCTTCTCGTCCCTCGACATCGCCTCTATATGGAACGCCGACCCCTGGAACACCGACAGGGAGCCCGCTGGACGCTACAGGGTTCGTTCCATGATGGTGGACAGGGACGGCGACCTGCTTCAGGGAGATAGCGGCGGTATAGAGGGCTTCTATGAGTTCAACATAACCGGTGCGGCGGTCCAGGCCAACGTGACAGAGCTGCGGTTCTACAACGTAACCAGCAACCCCAACAAGCGTATCTACACGGGCGACCTCGAGGCCTCGGGACTCAACTCGACGTTCACCATCTTCACAAACTACACGTACCGGGTAGAGATCGACGTAGAGAACCTCAACTCGAGTTCAGGTCCCTGGGACCTCTCCAACGTCAACATCAGGCACCAGGGACTTCGGAGCAGCTGGGAGGTGGATGTCACGGATGACATATGGTACTCTAACATCTCTGACCGCACAGATACCCGGTTCGAGGGAGGTCAGTGGTTCCAGGGCAACGTCAAGTGGAACACATCGACCAACGGCGGGACAGTCGCGCCGGGAGAGCAGGCGACCTTCTACTACATCTTCAACCTCTCCAGCTACACGTCGGAAGAGCGTCCAGTAAAGCTCAACATCTCGGACCCTAACTTCTTGGAGAGCGATGACTCGGTGCTCGACATACTGATACCGGAGACTGAGCCACCGAAGATAGTCAATGAAGTCTACTACCTCACCCAGTCCGAGGTCATCCGCGGCAACAACTTTGATATCAGGGGCAAGTGGGACGAGACGCTGGGTGACGCAGTCGCGACATACAACACCACGTCAACAGCGCTCCAGAACGACACCATAAACCTGCCTGACCCCAATCCCGGTCACTGGACCAACTACACCATCTCGACCTCTAGCGTGTGGAAGAGAGGCATCCACTTCGCCAAGCTACACGCCGCGGACGAGCAGTCCAACTGGAACTCAACACTTCCGTTCAAGACCTTCAGCGTCTGGGGTCTTGCACAGGTCAAGGACAGCTACAAGGAGGAGCCCGCAAGCGTCTACGCTGACTGGAAGTACAGGCAGGAGATTTCGGTAGATAACACGGGAGGTAGCGCCCTCACAGACTACCAGGTCGCGGTCAATGTCTCCCACACGGCCAACATGAGCGCCAACTTCTCGGACCTGAGGTTCACCTGGGTCAATAGCACGGGAGGAGAGGAACCCATCGACTACTGGGTGGAATGGAAAAGCAACGGCAACTGGGCCTATACCTGGCTGGAGGTGCCAGAGATAGGTGCGGGAGCGACGGAAAAGGTCTACATGTACTACAACAATTCGGGCTCGACCTCCGAAAGCAACGCCTCGGAGGTCCTGAAGAAGGGCGGGCTGTGGCTAACACAGTGGCAGGACGGACACTCATCAAACGCGGCGGACGAGTCCGAGATGGACTCGCTGTTCTCTGCGGTGAGCTACAGTGGAAGGGATGGATGGGCCGCACAGCCCAGGCCGACATGTAACGACAACGCATCGGATGGCTCCTGCAACCTGTTCGGGGGGGATGACAACTATCTGACCTACCTGGAGGGCTGGATAAGGACGAACACTACCGGCACCTACGGTTTCGGCACGGACTCGGACGATGCCTCCGACGTACATATCAACGGCACCCAGAGGAAGTCGAGCATCGGGGGGACGAACGTCGCGACCTGGTACGGCGGCCACGATGACGCGGGGGACTTCAGCAACAACGGAAATATAGCTCTTGAACAGGGCTTCTACCGGTACGACTACAGGCACGAGGAGGCGACAGGGGGAGACATGTGGAGAGGTGGCTGGAACCCGCCTTATGCCAGCAGCTACAATGTCATCCCGGCTTCTAGCCTTTATTACAGGGAGCATACAGATAACGAGCCGAACGCATCTTTCGAGTCGGTAGAGAAGAACGGCATCAGGCTCGGGTGCTACGTAGAGGACGATACTGTCGGCAACGCGTTAGCGAACTACGATGTCCAGTTCTACAACGAGACCGGCCAGATAGGTACAGCGAAGACCAACTCGACGGGATGGGCGGAGTTCGTCTACCGCGATACTTCACCAGGGGTGGAGACACTGAAATGCAATATAACTGAAGACACCAGCCGCTACTACAAGATAGACAGCAACAACGAGCAGACGTTCACTACAAGCCAGCTCGAGTTCGTACCACCCAACTTCCTCGCGGTCAGCCAGAACGCTACTGTTGTCAACAAGACCGACACCGTCGGTCTCAACGTGCTCTGGGAGGACAACTTCCAGATGGATGAGGCGAAGCTCGAGATAAATACGACCGGAAGCTTCGTGAACGAGTCCTCGCTGACACTTTCGAGTTCAAGAGAGTGGGCCAACTTCAGCTACCGGTTCCCGGCCACCATGCAGCCTGGAACAGTGGCCTGGAGGCAGTGGGGTAAGGATAGCTCGAACAACTACAACGTCACGCCCCTGTCTGGGACACAGTTCATCCAGGTATGGGGGCGCTCTGAGATCTCCCAGTCATCCCTCAAGGACTCCAGCATAATCACGACTGAGCTGGCGACAATGGAGTGCCGGGTGATCGATGCGGACAGCGGTAGCGGTCTCGGTAACTACCCGGTCGAGTTCTACAACTCCACCGGTCTCATGGGCACGAACGGCACCGCCAGCGATGGCTGGGCGCAGTTCACCTGGAACGACACCACAACAGGCTCTGAGAACATCCAGTGCCAGATAGACGACAACTTCACCCGGATGTACAACGCCACCGTCGACACGGGTTCAGATACGCTGAACACCTTCGCACCTGGCTCGGATGTCGACGCCCCCAAGATAGTAAACGGGCTCTACGGACTCAACACTACCACGATAACGAAGGGTGCCGAGTCCGCGCTCAAGGTATTCGGCAAGTGGAATGAGGGCATCGATAACTCGACTGCGCTCTACAACTGGTCCTCTTCGATAAACAGCTATCTCGTCCCCGGGCCTTACACCGCGAACTGGACCAACTACACCATACCCGTTAACGAGTCCTGGACGCCGGGAGAACACTTCGCCAAGCTGGAGGCTGAGGACGGTTTCGGTAACATCAACGACACCCTGAGGTACCAGAACTTCAGTGTCTTCGGACGTTCACGTGTCACCTACGATTCGCCGACCGGAGCGGTCTCGAGAGGCATAATCGATCTGACGTGTAGCGTCGACGACTTCGACACGGCCGAGTCACTCCAGAACTACGACGTACAGTTCTACGAGGACGGCAACTTCCTCGATACCAACCAGACCAACTCGACCGGTACCGCGGTCTACCACTGGGACGCCAGCTCCGAACCCACGGGCGATAACGATGTCACCTGCCTGATACAGGACGACGATGCCAAGTACTACAAGGCCGAGCAGAGCCAGGACTCGGAGACCCTAACTATAACCTCCAATCTCAACACCACGATATTCAGCCCTGACAACGGCACCCAGCACTTCAAGGGAGACACTCTCTGGCTGAACTCGACTTCAAAGGACAGCTCCGGAAACTACGTCTCACCGGACAACGTGACCTGGAGCAACTCGACCAGCGAGATAGCGACAGGTGAGAACACCACCTGGACTGTGGAGGGAGGGGTCGGCCTTGAGAAAATCGATGTCCTGGCGGAGGAGCCCAACTTCGCGGACGGAACGGACAACGTCACGATAGAGATATTCGGCAGGGCGGAGATAGGGCAGAGCGAGCCCTTCTTTAACCAGTCTTTCGCCTCTGGCTCGGTCGCGGACATAACCTGCGGTGTCACGGACACATACAGTGGGAACCACGTGCCGGACTATGATGTAGGGTTCTTCGTCCAGAACTCGACCGACAGGTACTTCCTCGGCACCAACACCACGGGAGCGGCCACTAACGCCACCTTCCACTGGGACACATCGGGATACTCGAACGGTCAGTACAGGGCAGGATGCAACATCTCTAACCAGCTGGGCGACTACTACTACGCCTCCACGGACAACGAGACCAACACCACTGTCTTCCTCTCCGGTCAGGTCAACGGCGTGCTGGAAGCGTTCCTGACCAGCCCGGCCAACAACACGGTGGTGGCACAGAACCGCACCTTCGAGGCCGAGGTATCGATAACCTGCCGACAGCAGGACTGCGGTTCGGTAAACGCGACCTTCCGGTACAACTCCTCCGGGAGGACGGCTGACACCGCCGCCCCAGAGAACTCAGGCCGGCCGTTCCACACCGTCGGTACGAACACCAAGAACTGTGACTCGGACCTGACGGTGAACGAGACCTGTATAACTTCGTGGCAGGTCAACGCCACCGGCAAACCTAATTCCTACCACTCTATAGACTCCGAGGCCACGGGAACAACGGCTAAAACCAACGATACAGTGGACAAGAAGCTGACCATCGATATCGTCCTGATCCTGAACGTCAACTACACCGAGATAGATTTCCCGGCGGGAGCCCCATCGAGGACAAGTCCGAACTTCGTGTCAGGTCCCGGGAACCCCACGGACAAGTACTTCGCCGAGCTGGACGAGAACTCGAACAACGCGAACGGAGGCGTATGGATCAAGTCCACCTTCCTTAACCATACGACAGCAGGATCCAATGCGGACCGGTACACCATCCCGCCGGAGAACACGACCTGGACGCTCAAACCCAGCTGCAGCTACGCGGCCTCAAACAGCCTCCACACCTACTTCTCACAGGTGCTGTCGTTCCTGAAGTCTGGAGACAACTTCACCCAGTGCTTCTTCCAGGAGATACCCCAGGGCAAGGCCGCGGGCATCTACAGAGGCAATATAACCATAAAGGTGAACGCCACAAATTAAACTAGAGATGAGGAATCCCGGCGCCAGAACAGCACTGGTCGTGGTATCGTTACTCTTTCTAGTCTCAGCGGTTTCCGCCACCTCCTTCGGCTCGATGTCGTCTGACACTAAAAAGACTATCAACGGGAAAGAGGCATCCTACAGGCTGAGCGTGTTCAACCTCGGCTCGAGGACGCTCGAGGTCAGTCTCTCCACCGAGCTGAAGTCGGGAGATCCGGAAGGTATAAGGATTGCACACCCTGCCACCATCGAGCTGGAACCCTCGGAGGTCACCCGGAACCCTACTGACGGGCCGCGCTGGTTCTTGCTGGACGACGGCAGGTACGTCGAACTTACCGACATCCCGGTCCGGGTATTCGTCGAGGAGGAGCGTGCCTCGAACAACTTCAGGTTCCAGATAAACCTCAGGGCGTCGCCGAAGACTGGAGCATCCGGGTCGGGAGACATACTCCAGAGCATCTCCCAGGTAAGGTCGTATACCTACGAACTGGACGTAGAGTCGCCCCGGACCGGCTCCTCAGGCAGCTCTGGAACGACCTCGGGCTCTATCGACAGCTCTGGTTCATCGGACTTCTCCTCGCCCTCAGGGGGCTTCTCGGGCACCATCCAGAACGGCTTCAACACCGTGGGTTCGATCTGGGACAGTGCCACCAGCGGCTTCAACCTGCCGGGAGGCGACTCTGACACTGATGAAACCGGTGGCTCGACATCCCAGGACGATCCTGGAACCGGTCCGGACTCGAACGGTTCACAGGGACAGGAGTTCGACAGGGATTCGGTGGAGACTGACACTCCCTCCGGGGAGGACGACATCCAGGGAAGCACTATATCGGACTCTAACCGTGCCACCGGAGGTTTCCTCCAGGGTACGGGCGTGAACACCGTAACCCTGGTCCTGCTCGTGGGGGTGCTTCTTTCGTCCCTCTACCTGCTCAAGGTGATAGAAGTTGTCTAGGAAGGCGGTTCTTGGCCTCCTGTTGATGCTTTTCGTGGGCAGCTCCTCCGCTGTCAGCATCAACAGCTTCCAGGCCGTGCAGTCCGGAAACACCACCGAACACTTCTTTGCAGGGGAAAAAGTAGTGCTAGAGCTGAACGCCACGAGCGCCGGCGCGACCAATCTCACTCTCTGGGACAGCACGGGTTCGCCCCGGGTATCGAACCAGTCGATGACCCTGGTCCACAACAGTTCGAACTACGTCTACCAGTACAACTACAGCCTCGGAGCCACCCCGCCATCAGGTGAGTGGGAGTCTCGTGCCAGAATAAATGTTACAGAAAATATTTCCGTTTCCAACAGTACCTCGGATGTCGAGGTCGCCACCGAGAACTTCGTGGTGGTGACTGACGACCCATTCATCGAATCCATAGTGAGGGACCCCCTGAATCCCAACACCTACTCTGATGTCGATATAACCGCCCGTATACTGGACTCGGGGCAGAACGTAGACAGCGTCAATCTCTCGGTTCTTGATGACGGTGTCTATGACATGAACCTGGAAGGCCAGGACGGTTACCGCTACAACTACAGCAGGGAGGTGACCGCGAAGTACGGTGGGGAGAACCCGTTCAATGTGACTGTCTCCGACTCGATCGGTAACACCGATCTGCGACAGGACAGCTTCTTCGCGGTCGGGAGCCACTCCTATACCAATGTCTCGGTCACGGTCGCGCCTTCATGCCGGACGAGCCTCGATTACTTCCTCGTTCCTGGTGACGGGGAGATAGTCCAGAACAAGACCGGGGTTTTTGTGGAGATACTTTCCAACGCAGGCAACGTCAAATCGAATATCACAGTCGACTATCTCAATGTAACATACGAGGCGAACGATCGCTACAGCGAGGGTGAGGCGAAAGGCCCGGTCGTGAAGGACTATCCCGGTGACAGTTTCTTCAACGTCTTCGTCGGCTCATCCGTGACTTACTTCGAGATCTTCCAAGCCACCTATCAGGTGGGTAACTACACGGGCCACTCCAGCGTCTCCAGCACGTGCCGGAGTCCAGGACCGGAGGACGAGCAGGAGAACAAGAATAAGCTGGAAAACGGGTATAACTGCGGCAACACCTCCTCAAGCAACTTCATCTGCTGGAACACGACGGTTTCCGATACCAGCTTTGTGACCTCGGAGGTCGACGCGGCGAACTTCAGCGTCTCGACCACGAAGACGGTGAGCGACCAGGCTCCGGGCTCGGTTGGCTACCAGTCCAATATAACGCTGAACAGCACGGATTACTGGGCCTACGTCTTCAACACCACCAGCACTGACGGCTACGACTACGGCTGCGCATCCACTGACCCTAACATCGACGAATCAGGGGAATGCGCTTTTGAGGGCAGTATAATAGATGACTACCTTATTGAAGTGTCGAACATCCAGTTCGAGGGGGACACCGGAACTTTCGCCCAGCAGAAAGTGAACGAGGACCTGCTCAACACCACGCTGAAATGCAGTAGTATAGACAACGCCACGGCGACATGCGACTACTTCTTCACCTTCTTCGAGAAATTCAACTTCTTCGGCAACTTCGAGATAGTGCTATCGGTAGGTGACGCCCAGGGAGGTGTGAACCAGTCCGGGAACGAGTCGACAAACCAGACTATAGCCGGCAACAACACCAACCCGGGCCAGACCAACGTGACCGTGCCCGAGCCTGAACCGGAGCCTGAGCCTGAACCCGAGCCTGAACCGGAGCCTGAGCCTGAACCAGTCGTCCGGGTTGACATCGAGTCGGTGAAGGAGAGGTACAATACCGTCCAGGGCCAGTTCCTGGCGGCGGAGTTCACGGTAGAGAACATCGGGAACGTCCCAGTCACGGATATATCATTACTGCCGCAGATAGACCAGTTCCAGGAGGACTGGAACGTCAGGAACGCGCTGGTTTCCAACCTGTCAGTGGGCGAGACCGTCCGCAGGGAAGTCTTCGTCCAGCCCTCCAACTTCACGGATCCTGGCATCTATGTTGTCCCTGTCGAGGCGGAATCGGATGAGGGCCAGCTGGACCTTGACTACTTCAGTGTCAACGTCAAGAAGGGGGAGTTCCTGCCACGTCTCGTGGTCCAGGAGGCCCCCCAGTCGGTAGAGATGACTGTGAACTCCACGGAGGCAGTGCCTCTCCTGATAAGGAACGTCGGGAGGGACAGGCTGACCGATGTCTCTGCGAGACTCCAGAACATAGAGGACTGCGGAGATTTCGATTCCTCGGAGATAGAGGAACTGGAAGTTAACAGTTCCGAGTCCCTTGGGCTTGAGGTAAGGGCCGGGAAACGGTCCGCTAGCTGCGAGACCACGCTGATAGTCTCTTCGGCAGAAGGAGCCTACGCCTTCTCGAACATCGAGTTCACGGTGGTGCCCCAGGCCGGACTGATCCCCGAGGAGCAGCGGGTCCCGCTTCTCGCGCTCCTCTGGACCGCTCTGCTCGCGGGCTATGCATACTTTACCAGGAAGTACGATCTCGAATCTTTCACTGTTAAAGGCCCGTTCATCCTGCTGATAATGGGTGAGTTCGTCATCCTGCTCTACCTGCTGGTGAACTACATGGGTGTGCCCGCGGCTTCAATCCTGCCCTTCTGATGTATCCCAGATGATCTCCAGCGTTCTCAGGAAGGTAGAGGAGACTATGAGCAGGACGAGGACCAGTATGTAGATCCGGTAGGAGGCGGGCGCGTCGATGGTTTTCAGGGCCCTGTGGAAGTCCCCGCGCGGTCCTATCGAGAGCACTATCGAGCTCATCAGGCCGAGGCCGGCCCCCGCGTACAGGAAGGCTCTCATCCTCCGTTCTTCCATGTGGCGGACGCTCCAGAAAGTGAGGAAGCCGCCCGCGATAAGTGTGCTCGCGTACCCCGAGACGTAGAAGATAAACAGCTGTACCTGCTGGACGTAGCAGAGCGGCTGTACCGCGCCGTGGAAGGTCTTCCCCCACTCCCAGAACAAACGGAGTTCGTAGTCGCACCCTATGGCCTCAAGTATCGATACGTGTGAGAGCTCGTGGATAAGCGGGCCTGCGAATACCATCGATACGAGGAAAACTGCCATGAGCGCTCCTATAGTCTTTATACGCCGGTTCCTCTCCAGCTTCTCTATATCCCGAAAGTGTCTTTCCGGCAACATACTAGTGAAGTACCTTTACCGCGTGCTCCGCTGAGTCGATAACGCTGTCTACATCAAGGGTTATCCGGCCCGCGTACTGCTCTCTCTGCATCGATTCAAAGAACTCCTGGAGTGTCGAGAGATCTGCGCTTGGGTCTTCAACGTTTTCCAGTGTCTCCGCCAGCTCTCCGTATGTTAGTTCGCGGGTGATGCCGAGCTTGTGCTCCAGGTAGCCCTTCATGACGTGTGCGGTCTTGACGGCCGCCTCGTGGCGCTCTAGCTGACGGTATTCTTCAAGCAGTTCACGGACTTTTTCGTACCGTTTCTTCTCCTCTTCATCCGATTCTTTCTTGGCTATCTGGGACCACCTCTGTTTCATCTGCTCGGGGAAGTTCTTCAGCCCGTCCAGAGGGTCCCTCTTCTCATCCTGGCCCTCGTTTTCCTCGGCGTATTTCGCACCCATAAGCATCTCCAGGTCTTCCTCGGCCTCCTCCTGGTACTCGGTTTTCCGTCTCTCCAGCCTGTTTTCCAGGAAGTTGATGAGCTCGGTCCTCTGCTTCCCATCTTTCTCCATCTCCAGCAGTTTCTGGTAGTCGGGGCTTTCAAGCTGTTCGATCTCCTGTTCGATCTCCATCACGTTGTCTCCGGCCAGTATCTCCCTGTACTGCTGGACCGGTGAGCCGTCAACCTCCTGCCTCAGTTTTTTCAAATCCTCCGTGCTTGAAGCCCTGAGCTGTTCTGTGTCGAAGCCGTATTCCTCAAGCTCGCCTATCAGGCGCTGTCTTTCCTTTTTCTCCTGTTCGAGCCCGCGTAGCTGCTCTATATCGACCTCCGCGAGCTTTCCGTCGTCGAAGTCAAGCCCCAGCTTGTCCACAAGGGCCTTCTTCTCCTCTACCGACTCCAGCATCTTCTCTAGTTCCTGGAGGTTTTTCCCCTCCACGTCTTCCTTTCCGTACCCGAAGCCCCTGAGTTTCTCCGCAAGGTTTTTCCGGGCCTCCAGCTCCTCTACGAAGTCTTCCAGCTGGGAGATGTCCTTCCCCTCCAGCCTGTCTTCTTCCACATCGTAGTTCTGCTTTATCTGCTCCCTCTTCCGCTCGAGCCTTTCCTTCAGGTCCTTGAGCTCCTCCAGGCTCCTGTTATCGAGTTCTTCGCGGCTGTAAGCATTGGACAGCTTCTCTTTCAGCCCGGCTTCCTCCTCCAGCCGGTCCTCAAGCTGTTCCAGCGCCTCCAGGGACCTGTCCTCCAGCTCTTCCTCTGAGATGTCGAACCGGTCCATCAGGGACTGCTTCTTCTCCTCCCTCTCCTCAAGGTTCTTCTCCAGCGCCTCAAGCTCGTGGTAGCTCTTGCCCTCCAGCCTCTCTTCGCTAACGCCGTACTTTTCCTTCAGTTCGTCTTTCTTCTGCTCTATCCGGTCTATCTTCTTCTGGAGCTCGTCGAGCTCGCTGTCCAGTTTCCCGGTCTGGGGCGATTCCCCGTTCCCTGATGGCTGCGTTGCAGGGGAATCAGGAGAACCCTGTGTGACATCGGGACTGGCTGCGGGCGCTGCACCGCCGCCCTGCTGTCTCTTGAAGAACTGTGACGGCGATATCTCCTGTCCGGCGACCGAACCCCCTGGTGCCTCCCTTACACGGAAACGGGGCTGTAGGTCGTCCTGGAAGTATGCGGGCTCTATGACGTGTCCTGCAAAGTTCAGCGAGGGGTTGTCATCGAGCTCGAACTTTATGCCGTTGATGTCGAGCACGAAGTGAGGGTCGCCTCCATCACCCTGGACAGCTTTCAGGGTGCCTATCTCCGCCTCACGGTAGCCCTGGTGCTGCTCTCCTCGCCGGAGCTTCTGGTTCAGGTAGTTCACGACCTCAGCCCTGTTCTTCGCGCTCTTCTCGGCCTTGAGAAGTGTCTCCAGTTCCTGTTCCTCGAGTTCTGACTCCTCTACGTATATCTTGAGTTCTTCCGCCGGCGACTCTATCAGCGAGATAATCCGTTCAAGGTCGAGGTCCTCTTCCATTTTGTTCGGCATTCCCCTCTAGGAAAGTTTTGGGAGGTCCTAAATAAGGTTTTATGGTATGACGCTCAGTTTGGTGGTCCCCAGTATCCATTCAAGCAGCAGGAAGCCCAGAGAGACGAAGATGAAGATGTGGGTGATATCTTCCCTCTTCCGGGTCCTCTCTATCCTCACGAACGCGGATTCGAGGGCGGTGTTGTTCGACACGGTCATGAACTGTCCGCCGGTAGAGTTCGCTATCCTCCTCAGCCTGTTCTCGTTGAGGTTGGGGAACTCGGCTCTCGTCGCGTTCACGCCGTCGACGAACTCGAAACGGTCAGTGCGGTTCTGCTCACTCCCTATACCTATGGCGTAGATGCTGACGTTGTTCCTCCTCACGAACTTCATCGACTCGTTGATCGAACTCCCAACGTTGTTCCTGCCATCGGTTATAAGGACTACGGAGCGGGACTTGTTGGTGCCGAGCAGCATCGAGGTGGAAGTGGACAGCGCGTCTCCTATCGCAGTGCCCGCCACATCACCTGACTCAAGGTTCCTCAGGGTCTCGACCACGTCATCCTTGTCTCTGGTCAGCTCTATGTCCTTCTGCACCTCGCCGGAGAACGATACCACGCCCACCGCGGTCTCTTCGGCAAGGCGTGAGACGAAGTCCGAGGATATCTGTTTTGCCGCCTCGAAACGCGTCGGGTCGAGGTCGCTGGAAAGCATCGATGAGGACGAGTCGACAGCGATAATGTAGTCAGACTCCGCGGTGGGGACCTGCTGGACCAGTACAGGGTTGGAGAGCCCGATAAGGAGGGCTGAAAGCGCCATTAAACGCGTCAGCAGTACGTAGTTACTTGATTTCAGGAAGCTCTTGCCCGCGACCTTCTCCAGTGTGCTGAAGTTGCCGAATGTTATGGCGCGCTGCTTGTTCTTCTTCTTCGCGACGAAGAAGAAAATTATCACCAGGCCGTTTATCAGCAGGAAAAGGTTC
>CAZAII010000013.1:0-13500 GCA_964485165.1 uncultured archaeon
TGTTCTTCCTGCTGGGCTTCAGCTATTTCACCTGGAAGGCGAGGAGCATGCAGGAATCACTGGTGCTCGCGGCTGGAGCCGGTCTCCTCGGCGGCGCTTCCGGCATGCTGCTATTCAAGTACTGGAACATCGAAGGATAGGATTTTAACTCTTGGAGCCACTTCTAGTTCCATGTTCGACAAGATAAAAGACTCTATACAGAAGTTCTCTTCGAAGGGAGTCGCGGATAAAGAGGCGGTGGAACAGCTAGTAAAAGACATCCAGCGCGACCTCATAGCCGCGGATGTCGATGTCTCACTCGTCTCCGATCTCAGCGACGAGATAAGGGAGGAGGCGCTGAGCGACGAGGTGCCGAAGGGACTATCCCGGAAGGAGCACGTACTCGAGATAGTATACACAAAGCTGGAGGAGTTGCTCGGCGAAGAGGCAGAGATCCAGATAGAACCCCAGCGAATCCTGCTCTGCGGTCTCTACGGCGCGGGAAAGACCACTACCGCGGGGAAGCTGGCGGACTTCTACAGGAAAAGGGGGCTAAAGGTCGGACTCATCGCGGCAGACACGGATAGACCCGCGGCCTATGACCAGCTGGAGCAGATATCGGAACAGGTCGAGGCCGAGTTCTACGGCGATCCGGAGGCTGAAGACCCTGCTGAGGTGGTCGAAGAAGGAATGAAGGAGATCGACGCCGACTTGCTCATAGTCGACTCCGCGGGAAGGAACTCCCTTGACGACGAGCTGAGGAAGGAGCTAGCGGAGGTCCACTCCATATTCGACCCTGAAGAGACGTACCTTGTGATCCCTGCAGACATCGGACAGTCTGCGAGGGAACAGGCGGAGAAGTTCGATGACGCTGTCGGTATATCCGGCGTCGTGGTTACCAAGATGGACTCCTCCGCTAAGGGAGGTGGCGCGCTAATCGCGTGCCAGCACTCAGGCTCGAGCGTCGTCTTCGTTGGGACCGGTGAGAAGATGGGAGATCTTGAGGTCTTCGACCCCGTGAGATACGTCTCCGAGATGATAGGCCAGCCCGACCTCCAGTCCCTGCTTGACAAAGTAGAAAAGCTTGACAACGACCCGGAGAAACTGCTTGAGGGCGATTTCACGATGCACGATTTCCGGGAGCAGATGGAGTCTGTGACCGGTTCTGGGATGATGGAGGAGATGATGCAGCAGCTGCCTTTCTCCGCTAAGGTGCCTGACAACGTCGCAGACATGACCGAGGAGAAGATATCGAAGTACGGGGTCATAATGGACTCGATGACGGATGAAGAGCTGGCTGACCCCTCGGTCGTCGGGAAGTCCCGGGCGGAGAGGATTGGGAAGGGTTCAGGTACATCTAGCAGCGAGGTCAGGGAGCTCATCAAGCACTACCGCCAGACGAAGAACATGATGGACAAGTTCGACAAGAAGTCGATGAAGCGCGGCAACATGCAGGACATGATGAAGAACCTCGGGCTCTAGATCTGTATCTCGTTTATACGCTCCTGGAGCTCCTCTATCTCGTCCTCGCTGTAGAACTTCTTCTTTCCCAGTCTACGGTGGATCATCTCCTCTTTCTGCCGGAACTCTCGCTCTATCTCGTAGTCTATGTTGGATATCCGCTGGTGCAGGACGCCGGAGGAGACGCGGACGCTATCGATGAGAGAGTACCACTTGGTGGGGATATGGTAGTCTGCCCGGGACAGGAACCTCGTGAACGCAAGCATCACGAATAGCAGGTACCGGTAGAACCGTTGACGTGTTTTCTTGCTCATAGGGGGAACCATGCGTAGACTCCCTCAACCCCCCAGAGTTGCAACACAACCTTTTTGCTTCGTCCTATTTAAAACTTCGAAGTATGAACGCGAACATGATAGCGGTGATATCCGACTCCCACGTGCCGTACCGTGCCGACGAGATCCCGGGAAAATTCCTGGAGAAGGTCGAGGAAGCGGAGCTCGTGGTCCACTGCGGCGACTTCGAGACACAGGAGGTACACGAGATGATAGAGCGGCTCGCCGACGATCTCGTCGCGGTGAAGGGCAACTGCGACAGGCTCCAGCTGGAGGTTTCACAGGTGTTTGAAAGGGAAGACGTCTCTTACGGCGTCTACCACGGCTCGGGGATAACCCCGAGAGGCCATCACCCGACACTGGTCGAGACGGCCCGTAAACTGGATGTAGATGTCCTGCTTCACGGCCACACCCACGAGCAGGAGGCGGTGGAGGTCGACGGGAAAGTACTGCTCAACCCGGGAAGCTGTACCGGCGTAGGAGGAGGCACCGCGACCGAGAGCGCGCCCTCCATGATGGTGGTAGAGCCCGGGGAGAAGCTCGCTGTCCGGCTTCTGAGACTTGTAGATGGAGAGGTCGAGTCCGAGTACAGGGAGTTCGATGTCTAGCTGGTTCTTTTCTAAATCTTTCTTTCCCATCTTGCTGTTATGACACCTGGGGAAAAGCGTGAAGGGCTACTTGAGGAGGAGCTGTGCGACCACTGCCTGGGCCGCCAGTTCGCGAAGCTGGGGCACGGCCTGGAGAACTACGAGCGCGGCGTGATAGTCAGAAGTGAAGATGAGCTGGAAGAGGATAGTTTCGCCCGGGAAAATATACCTGGTGACGCGGAGGAGGCCGCCGGCTCCGGAGAATGCGAGGTCTGTAAAGGTTTGTTCGAGGAGCTGGACCGTTACGCTGACATGGTTATGGACGCCTTCGACCGTTACGAGCTGAGGACGTTCCTGATAGGTATCAGGCCCCCCGAAGACGTTCTTGCAGCGGAGGAGGAGCTCTGGGAGCGCCACGGCATCGAGTGGACGGAACCCATCAAGACCGAGCTCTCCCGGCTCATCGGGAAGCGGATAGAGGACGCCCTCGACATCGAGGTCGACTTCGACCGGGCAGATATAATGGCTGTGGTGGACATGAGGGAGGGCAAGGAGCGCGTGGAGCTCCAGGTGAATTCTCTACTGGTCTACGGCCAGTACAACAAGTACTCCCGGGAGATACCGCAGACCGAGTGGCCGTGCAACAACTGCAAGGGAAGCGGCTGCGACGAGTGCGACTGGACGGGGAAGCAGTACCAGGAGTCGGTCCAGGAGATAGTACAGGAGCCTTTCATGCGGGAGACGAAGGCCATCGAGGCCAAGTTCCACGGGGGTGGAAGAGAGGACGTCAACGCCCGCTGCCTCGGCAGGAGGGAGTTCGTGCTCGAGCTAGTGGAGCCACTTAACAGGGAGATCGACATAGAATCGCTCCAGGACGAGGTCAACGGGTCGCAGGAAAAGGTCGAAGTGTTCAAGATGAGAGAGGCGGAGAAGGACGAGATTGCGGAGATAAAGCAGAAGGACGCTGACAAGACATACAGGGCGGTGATCGAGCTGGAGGACGATGTGGGTGAGGAAGAGCTGGAGAAACTGGACTCGCTAGTAGGCGAGGCGGAGCAGGACACGCCGGAACGCGTCGAACACCGCCGCGCCGACAGGACCCGGAGGCGCGAGGTCTACAGTGTCGGCTACGAGAAGGTCGATGAACGCAGGATCGAGCTGGAAGTGGAGGCTGAAGCCGGCACGTACATCAAGGAGTTGATCTCGGGCGACGACGGGAGAACAGAACCGAGCGTTGCAGGACTGCTCGGTACCGGCGCTGAGTGCGTCGAACTCGACGTAATCGATATCGAGAAGTAGGTTGGAGTTAAAAAGGTTTAGTCCGACTTGGTGTTTAGGTAATACCCGATGGCACAGAAATCCCACGGCTCAAGGCAGGGAACCAGGAAGAAGTTCTCCAGGAGCCCCCGCGAAGTCCTGACTGTGAACGACCACATGAAGGAGTTCGAGGAGGGTGAAAAAGTACTGATCCGGTTCCATCCCTCTGTACAGGAGGGGCGAGTACACCACAGGTTCTACGGCAGGACCGCTGAGGTTACAGGTTTCCGTGGAGAAGCAGTAGAGCTTGGGCTGAAGGACGGAGGCAAGACCAAAACACTCTACATAAAGCCGGTCCACCTCAAGCGGGCGGGGGTCGATGAGTGATGCAGGTAGAGGAAGAGGGACTCGCGTACCCTGTAGAGGCACTGGAACTCCTGGATGAGCGCGACGCGGAAGAGATGAGCCACGAGCAGAAGATCGCGCTGGAAAACCTGACGCGCCACTGCAAGGTAAGGGACCTCGACACCCTTGAGGAGCTGCATGAAGAGCTCTCTGAGGTCGAATCCCTGAAGGACAGGCATATCTATAAGCTTCTCGAGGTCGTGCCGCAGCACGAGTCTACGGTTCGTGCGATCTTCTCTAAGGAGAGGGTCAAGCTGGACAATCCGGAAGTCGAAAACATACTTGAGATATGCCAGAGCATAGAAACGGAGGATTAGGCCTTTTCCATGAGAAAGGCTTTTAACTTCTAGACTCCCTGTTTTTCCCATAAACTCCCGATTCTGGAAGGTGACTGAAATGGCTGAAAAAGACGACACAATCAAGGTACTGGACTTCCTGCGGCACGGAAGAACCGGACAGAAGGACGAGCCTGTTGCACAGGGCATAGGCACCGAGAACTTTAACCTTCTGGAAGTCGTCATGAGGGAGGATGAGCGCCCCAAGGGCGGTGAGGAGCTCTACATAGGCGAGGGAGAGCGCGACAAGGTAAAGTACATCAAGGACCGGATAGACTACGAGGACCTCACAGGAAACGCGAAGAAAGAGCTGGAATACGTCCTCAGGGCCCTGGTTGCTGACAACGAGGAAAAGTTCGTGGAGTTTTTCAACAATGCGACGCCAGTAACGCCGCGGAGGCATGCCTTCGAGTTGCTTCCGGGCGTGGGAACCAAGCACATGGAGAAGCTGCTTGAGGAGCGGGAGAAGGACGAGTTCGAAAGCTTCGAGGATATAAAGGAGCGCGTGAAGACCATGCCCGAGCCGGAGAAACTTATCGTCAACCGTCTCCTGGAAGAACTGAAGGGAGAGGCGAAGCGGAAGCTCTTCTTATCGTGAAGTGTCCATGAAAGATGTGAGGAGGACTCTGGAAGAACTGGGTGTTAAACCTGTCAAGGGCCAGAACTTTCTGGTATCGGAAAACGTTGTAGAGGCACTTGTGGCCGCGGGAGAGGTCGATGGTAAGAGGGTGCTCGAGATAGGGGCGGGCACCGGAAACCTGACCGCTGAACTCGCGGAGGAAGCGGCGAAAGTCTACGCGGTGGAGAGCGACACCACGCTCGCCGGCCATCTCGAGGACCGCTTCAGAGGTAGGAACGTGGAAGTCGTCAACGCGGATATCTTGGACTGCGACTGGCCGGATGTCGACCGGTGCGTCGCCAACCTGCCTTTCCAGGTCTCTTCAGAGGTGCTGGAGATGCTCGGCGAGAGACAGATCCAGTCCGCGCTTATACTCCAGGGAGCGCTGGCGGACAGGATAGTGGCGGAGCCGGGAGGTAGCGAGTACAGCCGGCTGACCGTGATGGTCAACTATTACTTTATACCTGTCAAGTTGCGCGATGTCAAGTCGATGAACTACCATCCGGAGCCGGATGTCGGAACGGCGATTGTCAAGCTATATCCAAACGTGGAGAGGCACGGCGTGGAGAAGGAGGACGCTTTCTTCAGGGCTGTGCGGGGGCTCTTCACGCACAGGCGGAAGAAGGTGCGCAACGCCTTCGTCGACGCCCGCCACATACTTGGCATCGAGAAGGAGGAAGCGAAGCAGCTGAGAGACGAGCTTCCCCACTCGGAGCAGAGGGTAGTCAACCTGGATATACGGTCACTGGCAGAGATAGCGGAGTTCCTGGAAGAAAGGGTTTTCTAGCAATCCTCGATGTTCCCCGGTCTCGAACACCGCGAGTTATTTATTTCCTATCGAACTGTGTAAGTTATGCCGAAGTGGATTTTTGTCACCGGTGGAGTTCTTTCCGGGCTTGGCAAGGGTCTCGTGTCGGCAAGCGTTTCCAAGCTTCTCCAGCAGCGCGAGCTCGATATAGTACCTATCAAGTGCGACGGCTACCTGAACGTTGACCCCGGGACGATGAACCCCCATGAGCACGGCGAGGTTTTCGTCCTTGAGGACGGGACAGAGGTCGACATGGACTTCGGTCACTACGAGCGCTTCCTCGGCATCCAGGGAAAGGGAGACTGGAACCTGACCTCCGGCAAGGTATTCCAGTCGGTCATAGATAAGGAGCGGAGAGGCGACTACCTTGGGAACACCGTCCAGATGGTACCCCACGTTACCGACGAGATAAAGCAGGAATGGCGTGATGTCGCGGAAGAGGAGGACGCGGACATCGTGGTAATCGAGATAGGCGGAACTGTGGGCGACATCGAGAACATGCTTTACCTTGAGGCGGTGCGACAGCTCCGTGGAGAGCTGGGTAGCGATGAGAGCTTCCTGATCCACACCACGCTTGTGCCTTTCCTGGAGACAACGGGAGAGCAGAAGACGAAGCCTACCCAGCACTCGGTCAAGGAGCTGAGAGAGACAGGGCTGGAGCCAGACATGATTATAGGCCGCAGCCCGGAGCGGCTGGAGGAGAAGGTCGTCGAGAAGATAGCACTTTTCTGTGATGTAGAGGAGGAGGCGGTGATATCTGATCCTAACGTCGATACTGTCTACCGCATCCCGCTGCTGTTCGACAGGCAGAACGTGGATCAGATAATAGCTGGAAAGATGTCGCTGCCCGACCGCGAGAACGGCCTGAAGGACTGGAAGCAGAGAGTGGAGAACCTGGTGTCGGATCCGGTGGCGGAGATAGCTATATGCGGCAAGTACATGGGTATGGACGACTCGTACGTTTCGGTGGAAGAGGCGCTGAAGCACGCCGGGGCAGAGCTCGGGGGCTCGGTTGGCATCCAGTACGTCGACACCGAGGACTTCGATCCCGCGAACCTGGAGGAGGTTGAAGGCGTGGTGATACCAGGCGGCTTCGGTTCACGGGGAGTCGAGGGCAAGATAGAGGCAATAAACTACTGCCGCGAGAATGATGTCCCTGTTCTCGGCCTCTGCTATGGACTCCAGCTCATGGTGATAGAGTTCGCCAGGAATGTCGTGGGTATGGACGCGACCTCTGAGGAATTTGGGGACGGCGAAAAGCACCAGATCATCGCGGAGATGCCTGAGCAGAAGCAGGTGGACGAGAAAGGGGGGACGATGAGACTGGGCGCCTACACCGCGGACGTGAAAGGCAGCCTGGTGGATATATACGGCTCTGAGAACGCGACGGAGAGACACCGCCACCGCTACGAGGTGGACCCTTCCTACCACGAAACGCTGGAAGAAAACGGCCTGAAGATAGCGGGGACGACGAAGAACGGACGGCTGGCGGAGTACATAGAGCTCGAGGGCCATCCATTCTTCATAGGTACTCAGGCCCATCCCGAGTTCCGTTCAAGCCTCCAAGAGCCGAACCCACTGTACCTAGAGTTCGTAAGTAAATGTTCGAGATGACCTACGCTCCCCGTGAAGACACCTACTTCCTTCTCGACTACCTGGAAGAAATCGACTTGGAAGGTAAACGAGTACTGGAGATGGGGACCGGTTCCGGGTTGATAGCGGTCGACATGGCGGAGCAGGGCGCGGAGGTCACCGCGGTTGATATAGACGGCGACTCCCTGGAAGAGGCCAGGAAACTTGTGGAGGAACGCGGTGTCAGCGACTCGGTAAGTTTCTTCCAGAGCAACCTTTTCGAGGATGTTGAGGGAAAGTTCGATCTGGTGGTGTTCAATCCTCCCTACCTGCCCGACGAGGAAGGCCTGGATGACCATGCACTTTTCGGCGGTGAGACCGGTATGGAGATCACGGAGCGTTTTGTCGATGGGGTCGATGACCACCTCAGAAGCGATGGCCGGACCCTGGTTGTGTCGAGTTCGCGGGCCGATGTCGAACGACTTGAAGCACTCGGGCTCGAAAAAGCGGATTCCCACAAAATCTGGTTTGAGACACTCTACATCTTGGAAAAGTGACTAGCTTTTTATAACACTGGAGCAAAATTTTCTCCATGCGTAGAGGAATCTTTCTGGCGGGGATAATCACGGTTTTCTTCATCTCCAGCGTTGCCGCGCCCTGGAAGATAATCGACCTCGACCAGCCCTACAGCCACGACAGTATTTCCGAACTTCAGGACTCGGTCCAGCTAGTCAGGGTTAACGATACCTCTACCACGCCTCCCAACCCTGTCACAGAGGCAGAGGTGGATTCAAGCGACTACACCTTTAACTTCATCTACAACAAGTCCACCTATTCGATGGGATACCTCGGGAAAGGCTACTGGTACGCGGATTTCCAGGCCAACTCGACTCGGGGGGGCATAGAGTACCAGCTCTCCAGTCCGTCGGATGAAATCAACGAGACCGAGATGCTGACGCCAGGGAACCTGACGGTTGACATCGTGACCGACTTCTCCACTAGGTACAGGGCTGGCGAGACCCTCACGGCTGAGGCTGAGGTTACAGATGAATGGAACGACACTGAGGAGAGTAACGCTGATGTCCACCTCTACTTCACCAACGGGACATGGACCTCGAGCTTCACCCAGCTGGGATACAGCAGCGGCTCCTACACCAGCACTGTGACGATACCTCCGAAGAGCGGGACTGAATACGCAGTACATGTCAACGCCACGAGGAGTGGCGCGCCTTACCTGAATCCTTCAGGCTCTGAGTCGAAGGTGGTCGAGACCTTCTCTATAGAAGGCCGTCTAACCCGGCTGAACACGTCCAGTCTCGGCTGCAATAACCAGTCATTCTTTACAGCTTGCGAGAGAGGTACAAAGACCAGTTCTGCCTTCAATGTTACGGTTTCGGCGGCCTCCAGTGTGGAACTCGATGTTCTGGGTGACGCCAAGTCCGGGGGATGGAACCATCTCGGCACGGTAAACTTTACCAACAATAGCGGTATCTGGACAGGAAGCGGCCTGTTCCCGGACCTGAACACCTCGGTGTACGAGAACCACCTGATACTCCGTTACAACGCCTCAAGGCAGGGCGCCCACTATTATCATTACCGGAATCTAACGTCCCGGGCATACACTATCAGGGACAAGAGCGACCCGACCGCTTTCCAGAGCGACAGCTATCGCGTCAAACTTCTTTTCGGCAAGTACTTCACGCTGACACCCCTGAACACCACGCGGATAAAGAAGGCGAACATCACAGTCAAGGAACCGGACGGAGATCACTTCACCAGCTTCGGCCTTGACGATATGAACTACAGGGAGTCGACCGGCCTGTTCAGGAACGATATAGACATACCGGATGATGCGGAAAACGGTACCTACTCTCTTGATGTGGAGGCCGAGAACCTCTACGGCGAACAGCAGACCCTGGGCTCAGCCTTCACTGTCAAGGCTATACAGGCGAGCTTCAACACCTCCGGGGATATCGATGAGGAGTACAACAAGACAGGGATCCACGAGTACAACCTGACCATCACCAACAAGGCAACAGGCTCGGTCAATATAAGCTGGACTCCAAGCGGCGATATAGAGAACTTCACCACCATGGCGGACGGGAACAACATCGTTCTCTCGGGCAAGGAAACCGACGATATCGAGGTAGAGTTCAATATAAGTTACGTGGAGGATTACGAAGGCGAGATAGAACTGTCTGATATCGGAGGGAAGTACAACAGGACGGTAGAAGTCGACCTCAAAGCTCCCTCCTGTGAGAGAAGGAACAACAGCCTCTGCTTCAGGGACCAGGAGGAAGAATGGCTGAACGTGACAGCCGACGAGAGAGGATCGATAACGAGGACGCTCACACTTCTCTACTTAGGTGAAAGGAACACCACTGAGAGGGTGGATTCAAACTTGACGTCGAACATAACTGATTACCTCTCACTGGATCCTTCCTCTTTTAAGATAAACATCTCGGAGGAAGTGGTGGCGCTCAACTACTCGGTCACGGAGCCAGGCAACTTTACCGGCATGATAAAGTTCACGGGTGATGATACGGGCGACATACTCGCCCTTCGGACCCTGCTGGAGGCAGATGTCGAACCGGAGGAGGCCAGCCTCAAAACACTGGACACTGTGGACCTCGGGACATTCGTGCAGGGAGAGAACATCTCACGCCAGATAGAGCTCAACAACACCGGAGATGTAAGTATTGAGAACTTTACGACATCCTCCACCGATTTCCAGACATCGATACTTGCGGTACCGGTGGCCGCGGGTGAGACTGAGACCGTGACTGTCACCTTCACCAATCTTGCAACAAGTTCAGGGACGTTTTCGATAAACGGCGAGTCGTCGCTCGGCGATGTTAACTCCACCATAAGTGTCACCGGCAATATGACCGCCGGCTACACGGATAAAGTGGAATCACTCAGACAGAGAATCTCAGACCTAAGGTCACAGGCGTCCACTAATACGATGATCACCAGGCTTGACGATTTGGAACAGTCTGTTGACCGGGTTGAGTCTCTCTACGAACAGGGAAGTACACAGCAGGCGGACCAGAGGTATCAGCAGATTTCGACCGACCTCGATAGCCTTGAGCAGCAGATAGGTTCGCCTACCACACCGCCTGACGGTGGAGAAGGAACAGGCGACCAGAACCAGACCGAAGAGGAGCCCGATACGGAGCCGAACCAGGGCGGTGGAGGAGGAATCATCCTGCCGCTGATACTGGGTCTTGTGGTCCTCGTCATAATAGGGTTCGTGGCCTACACGAGCATAATACCTGAAGAGGGAGATCCGCTCTTTGATGTACTAGGAAGATGACAGTCCTACAGAGCCTAAATCCGGACGCACAGAGCCTTCTGCTCATCATCCTTCTAGTCGTCGCGTTCGTCGTGGCTTTCAAGATAATGGAGATGATATTCGAGACACTTCTGGTGTCGGTTTTCTCAGCGGTGTTCTACCTGTCACTTTCATACTTTTTCAGGTTCACGCTCTCCTTCGACCGGCTTCTGCTGTTCGCATTCCTGGGAGCGAGCTTCTACATGTTCTACAGCTTCCTGGCCTCGGCGTACACTATAGCCTCGACGGTTATAGGTGTGCCTTACACCGCACTCAAGATGATATGGCTCGGAGTCGCTATACCACTAGAGAAACTCTACACGGAATCAGAGAAGCTGTGGGGCTCCCTGGCCGAGAAAGCCGGAGAGATAGAGCATAAGAAGAAAGGGTCCAGCGAGGGGGAAAGGGATGTAAAGGAAGTAGTGCTCGACAAGGTGGGGGAAAAAGACGAAGAAGCTGAGGACTAGCTTCCGAAGCTGACCTCGCCTGCGGTCAGGCTGTGAACCTTTCCACGCAATACTACGGTGCCGTTCGAGCTGAATATCGATATGTTGCCCGAGAAAGAGTCTATCTCAAGCGAGGTATCGGAACTCCTGATGTTCGCGGAGGTCGAGTTGGACTCGACCCTGCCGGTGACGCTGTCAAAACTCAGCGCCGACCTCTCCACCCTGTCTATCCTGACGAATTCGGTGTCTACGTCCTCGCTGACCCCTAGACTTCCGGAAACGTTCACACCGCTGGAGACCAGGCCTTTACTCCTTCCCTTGAGTTCAAGCGGCTGACCGGCCTCCAACCAGCCCGAGAAACCGTAGAAAACTATGGACTCGTCGGAATGCAGGGTCTTGCTATCCAGTGAGGTAGATGTCAGGTTCTTCACGAAGAGCCTGCCCGCATCAACAGTCAATCGTTGGTCTCCCAGGTCATCGACTTCAAGCACCGCGGACATCTCGGTCTCTGGTTCAGGGTTCTGGAAGAAATCGCCGAAAGACTTCAGTGGTCCGGGAAGCAGGTCGCTAAACCCTGATTTCGCGCTCCGGAAGTTGTCGGTCTTCAGGCTCCCCGCGTCAACGTGTCCGCCGCCTACAGCGGCTGCTATCGCTGCCAGGGATGCGAATACTGCCGCGAGAATCCTGCCGTCGAGCATGAAGAATACTGGCCTTCGATGCCTTAAAACAGTTAACTAAGAATAAAAGGGTATGAAGACGGCCGTGATAGTCGAGCCCGAGAAACCGGGGAATACAGGATTCATGGCCCGGCTTGCCGCTAACTTCCACTTCCAGCTCAGGCTCGTAAACCCGGGTTTCAACCTGAGAGAAGCCCGGAAGACGGCTAAAAACGCCCAGGACAAGCTCCGCGAGGCGGAGATATACGAAGACGTGGAGGGTGCTGTAGAAGACCTGGATTTCGTGGTGGGGACAAAGCCGGGGAAAGGAGTGAAACTCCAGGAGTTCGAGCCCCGGGAGAACACTTCTGTGATGATAGGTCGAGAAAGCTCTGGCCTTACAAACGATGAGCTGGAGCTATGCGACGCGGTAGTCGAGATAGAGACCTCGGGTTACGACTCCCTGAACCAGAGCCACGCCGCGGCGGTACTTTTCCACTGGTTCAACTTTTCCGAGACACCAGGTATGGACGGGGGCCAGAAGCAGAAGATAGAGGAACTCCTGTCAGGGCAGCCGGAGCTCAGGCAGGCGGTTATAAGGTCCAGTCCCTCGGAGAAGCAGGCGGGCAGCATAATCTCTGAACTGCTGGAGCTTGACGATAACCGAAAGACCAGTTAATAAGTTAAAAAGCTGGGCTTTCAAAGCTGGAACATGGTACTACCAGGACTCTTCCCCATGGGCGGCGAAAACAACCTTTTCATGATCATACAGACCATAATATCGCTGATGTTCTTCGGCCTCCTGTTCTTCCTGCCGCGGATAATGATATGGCAGACTGACCGGAAACTGAGGAGCGCGCTCGTAGACCTCGAGACCTACAAGAACGATGCCGAGTCGATGTTCCTGAAGACCTTTACAGACAGGATGACCCCGTCGCTCGAGAAGAAGTTCCAGTCGATGAAAGACTTCAAGTTTTCCGCACCCACGGGCATCGATCCGGCGGGCATGGTGAGAAAGCTTGAGCACGTTCTCGACAACTCAGAGCACAAGTTCGACCGTTTCATCAAGAGGAACGCGGATACCGATGACGAGGAAGAACTGGCCAACCTCAACATGGCCTTCAAAGGCGTCATGGGGACGCACCAGGTCTACAAGGTGCTCCGCCACTTCAGGCAGCTGATAAACAAGACCAAGAACTTCCAGCTGATAGGCCTCATCCAGATGATGCTGCCCATCTACAAGGAGCTGGCCGAGTCCCAGAAGGAGGCTACGAGAGCGTTTGTCGATGAGGCGCCGATAGGCGACGCCATCGGACCGCTTGTCGCGGCCCGGATGATAGAAGAAGAGCCGGAAGAAGTCGCGGAGGACATAGTATGCGGCGAGGTGAAGCTCGATGACCAGAAAGCGTACGTCCTGAAGTCAAGCGGTCCCGGCGCGAGGCTGGGCAAGTACGGCGACGCGATAGACGAGCTTGCTGATGAGAATGACCTCGACGCTATCATAACAGTCGACGCGGCAGCCAAGTTCGAGGGCGAGGAAACAGGAGAGGTCGCTGAAGGAGTCGGAGTCATGATGGGTGGCCCTGGAGTAGAAAAGACCAAGATAGAAGAGGCCGCGACTGAGCACGACGTACCGCTTGAAGGCATAATAATAAAGCAGAGCCCGCCGGAAGCCTCCAAGCCGATGAAAAAGGAGATATACGAAAGCA
>CAZAII010000014.1:0-13194 GCA_964485165.1 uncultured archaeon
AGGTTGATAGTCAAAAAACGGTCGGTCCAAAAGGAGTTAAATGTAGGGTGACATAGACTCTTCATTATGAAGCGCACACTCCTTCTCGGAGGAATAGTGATACTAGCATCCGTCCTGGGCGCTGCACAGATGATGGAAGCTAGCTCCAGCGGAGACATAAACACTGTAATGATAGCATCAACTCACAACTACCCGGACGCACTTGTATCGGCCGCCCCTGCCTCGAAACTCGGTATACCTGTACTCCTCACAAGCAGGGACCGCCTGAGTTCCAGCACGGCGAACGCACTTGGACGGTTCGATGTTGACAGCGCAGTGATCGTCGGAGGCCCTTCAGTCATATCGGAAACCGTGGAGAGCGACATCGAAGCCCGCGTCAACACCACCATGCGTCTCTGGGGGACCACCCAGACAGGCACCTCGGTGGAGGTAGCGAGCTACTTCTGGGGCGAGGGAAGTGAAGAGGTCATGATAGCGCAGTACCCGCAGGACACTGCTGGCGGTTACAGGCTACTTGCCGCTGTCAAAGCCGAGATGAGGGACGAAGTAAAAGAGGGTGAAGCACCCCTCCTGATATCTAAGGAGGGAACGCTCTCCGCGAGTGTCCTCACACAGGTGGAGGAACTTGGAGCGACGAAGGCCTACGTCTACTCGACGAACGCCGTGAACGTGACCTCAGACCTCGAGGATGCAGGCGTGGAGGACATCGAAATCGAGGAGGCGGAGATAGAGCAGCTGAGCCAGAGGCTCCAGGATCGGCAGATGGACAGCAACGTTTCGAGACTCGTTATAGTGGCGGCTGCTGACTTCCGGGATGTCATAGCGACGCCAGCCGCATCCCACTCCGCATCCTTCATGGTGGACAGCGAGGAAGAGATCAGCGATGCAGTGGAAAAGGCACGGAGGACTAACGCTACAGAGATTTTCGTGGTCGGCAAACCCGATCTCGCATCTGATATAGCCGACAGGATAGAGGAAGAGACCGGAAGGACCGTAGACCACGTATCAGGTGATGCAGAGGAGGTGGCCGAAAGTTTCATGAACCGTAGCAGAGATGAATGGAGCGAACTACAGAGGAAACGCCTCGGGAACTGGGAGGATCGTGTAAACAGCGCTCCAGGCATAAAGAACGCGGCCAACGTCACACTGAGGAAGGCCGAAAATTTCATCGACCAGAATTCGTCCGAACACGCGAGGAACCTTCTCATCAGCGCGCAGAACTCATACCAGAACGGCCACTACTTCACCGCGAGGAAGCAAGCGATGAGGGCCTACTCTGAGGCTCGCTCCAGCCGGTTCAGGCAGATGAACTGGGAGGATGTAAGAGAGGAGATGAAAGACGAGCGACAGAGCTTCAGGGATGCAGCGATGGATATCCGGGAGATAAACCGGGAAAGGGCCCAAGCGCTGCGCGAGGCAGAGTCCGTAGAAGAGAAGAAAGAAATCCTTAAGGATTACCGGGAAAAGAGAAGGGAGGCCAGAGAGGACCTCAGGAAGGAAAACCGGGACTCCCAGGAAGAACTGGATAAGAGACTTAGACAGAAGTTTGAGAAGAGCAGTGGCGACGCAGGGAGCTACGAGATGGAGCTTAAGGTCGAAGGCTCCAGGGTCGAAGGCTCGGCCAGCTACATCGGACGTTCGGCCGGCTACACTGTTTCCCGCTCTGTAGATGTCAAGGGGAACAGCGTGGACTTCACATTCGAGTTCGACTCGCCAGGCGGACCTGCAGCGCAGGTCATAACAGAGTACGAGGCAGAGGCAGAGCGGAGCCTGGAAGACGGAACCTACAAGGCGACAGTTGAACTGGTCGTTGACGGTAGTACGGTCGAAACACTCACAAGAGACATCACAGTCCCGAGTTTCCGGGAGTACAAGGTAGAGATGGAGCAGGAACCAGAAAGCGAACGTGATAGAGAAAACATGAACGAGACCGGTGATGAATTCAGGGACATGCAAAGGGAGCGCGACAGCAACCAGGAGACGGAGTTCGAACTCGAGTCCACGGATAACTCCTTCTACATGGAAGGCGAGCAGGTTGACCAGCTAACCGTCCCGAAGAACCGCATGGTCACCATAGAGTTCGAGGCCAGGGAGGAGGGAACCTACTACGCCGGAGTCGAGTACAGGAGCGATTTCAGAGGTTTCGGCAGCGTAGGACCTATAGACCCGGGAGAGGACACGGAAACCAGGTTCAACGCCTCACAGGACTTCACTATAGAGAGTTACTGGCCGGAAAGCAACACACTTAAGACCAGGCTCAAGGTCAACGCGGAGTAGTTGCTCCTCTCGTTTCGTTTCTCTCTAACCCACAGAAGCGCATAAAAAAGTGTCTGGGGAAGCCTTTGACTGTGACCTCAGTATGCGCGAGAGAACCTATACACACGATATAGTGCCCGAGATAGACGGCGACGAGGTAGCCGTCGCCGGATGGGCCCACGAGATTAGAGACCTCGGCGGTATAACATTCATAATCCTTCGTGACCGCGAGGGACAGATACAGGTGATATTCAAGGAGGACGAGAACGAGGAGCTTTTCGAGAAGGCCCAGGAAGTCGGGCGTGAAGACGTCATAAGGGTCGTGGGTACTGTTGCGGAGAACGACCAGGCCCCTGGAGACCGCGAGCTAGTCCCCAGCGAACTCGAGATAATAGGGACCGCGGAATCACCTCTCCCGATGGAAATCGCGAAGGATATAGACTCGGATCTGGCCACGAGGCTCGACAACCGTTTCATGGATCTTCGGCGCCCGGAAGTGCACGCGGTCTTCTCCGTCAAGAGCCACCTCGTGGAAGCGATGGAGGAATGGTTCGACAGGCAGGACTACATCAGGATACAGACACCTCTGATATCGAAGGAGGGCGCAGAGGGAGGCGCGGAACTGTTCCCGGTGGTCTACTACGGAGATGAAGCGTTCCTCTCCCAGTCACCCCAGCTCTACAAGCAGATGCTGATGGCCGCGGGCTTCGACAAGGTGTACGAGACCGGGACCGCTTTCCGTGCAGAGGACTTCGCCACCTCAAGGCATGTCTCCGAGATATCCATGTTCGACGTCGAGCTGGCCTTCATCGACGACCACGACGACGTCATGGATGTACAGGAGGAGTCGCTGCGCTACACTCTCAGGGAACTCAAGAAGCGCGCGGCAGACGACCTCGATATACTTGGAGTCGATATAGCGGTGCCGGAGGACGACTTCCCCCGCATCACGTTCGAGGAGGCGAGAGATATACTGAAAGAGGAGTTCGACCACATCCCGGAGGATGATAACGACCTCGACACGAAGGGCGAGAAGTTGCTGGGCGAGTACTTCGAGGAGAAGGGTCATCCTGCCTTTTTCGTGGTCGGCTACCCGGACGAGAAGTTCTACTACATGCAGGACGTCGAAGGCGACGACATAGCGTCTAGGAAGTTCGACCTCATCTACAAGGGTCTCGAGCTTTCCTCTGGTGGGCAGCGCCAGCACGACTTCGACACCCTCATGGAGTACCTCGAGAAGGAGGGAGGGGACCCGGAGAACTTCAGCTTCTACCTCGAAGCGTTCAAGTTCGGCATGCCTCCACACGGGGGCTACGGTCTGGGAATCGACCGCCTGGTGAAGCAGGTCGTCGGCGCGGAGAACGTGAAAGAAGCCATACTGTTCCCGAGGACTCCCGACAGGCTGACGCCATAGACGAAACTCCACTCACTGATAAGAGAGCACCCCAATCATGCCATGACCGTGATCCCCAGAACTATGAGAGCCACTAAAATCTCATCCCCTGGCTTTTTGTTCTTCTGTAACCCGATATCTCTATATGGGGTTCATGGAAGAGTTCACGGATTTTCTTGAAGAGTACGGCGTACTGGGACTCGCGATAGCCTTCGTTATCGGCGTCGCGGTAAAGGACTTTGTCAGCGCTACGGTCGACGACATAATAATGCCTATATTGGAGGTATTCCTGCCACAGGGCGAATGGCAGACCGCGACCTGGAGCATAGCATCCATCCAGTTCCAAGTGGGACACTTCCTCGCCGCCCTGATAGACTTCCTGATAATCGCACTGCTGGTATTCATCTTCGTAAAGCATGCACTGAAGAAGCAGAAGGTAGAAAAGGTCTAATCCAACACTAATCCGGTATTTGTAATACTTTTATCCCATTCTAAACCTTATATAGTAATTTTGTATTACAAAACCAGTTTTTCCCCCTTCTTTTTATTCACATCCGAGAAATCCTTCTCAGGATGGCAGAAGCTGTACAGCAGGAAAAACAGGGAGAGGCGACTGAAGGCACGACTAAGATCAACAAGATCACGTGCAGGGGCTTCAAGTCGTTCCAGCAGAAGACCGCCATCCCGTTCTACGAGGGACTGACCGCCATAGTCGGCGAGAACGGCTCCGGTAAATCCAACATAATCGACGCGGCCAGCTTCGTCTTTGGCCGCCGTTCCTCGAAGCTCAGGGCCGAGAAGCTCGAACAGCTGATATTCAACGGCGGCGACTCCAGGAAGCCCGCAGACTACGCCCAGGTCACCATCTACCTCGACAACAGCGACGGGATATTCGACGAATTCCTTGAGGAGGACGAGGAGGCCGACGAGGTGAAGGTAGGTAGGAAGGTGACCCGGGCAGGCTCCTCTATGTACAAGTTCCAGGGTACTAACTGCAAGCGGCAGAAGATAGACAGGATAGCCAGGAAGGCCAACATAGACCCTGAAGGATACCACTTCGTCCGGCAGGGGAAGGTGACGGAAATCGTCGAGCAGAGCGACCTGAAGCGGCGCGAGGTTGTAGACGAGCTCTCCGGCGTCAAGGAGTTCGACGAGAAGAAGGAAGAGGCGGAGGAAGAACTGGAAGAGGTGGAGCAGAAGCTCCAGGAACAGGAGATACTTCTGGACGAGAAGAAGGAGTACCTCGAAAAGCTGAAGGAGGAGAAGGAACTCGCGATAAAGTACCGGGAACTCGAGGAGCGGAAGGAGAAACTTGAGGCCTCAATCCTCGAGGTCCGGAAGCGCGCGCTGTCGAACCAGCTCGCCAACCTGAACACTGACGTTTCCGAGAAGGAGGACCGGCTGGAAGAGGTCGAGGAAGAACTAGAAGAGATAGACCAGGAAATCGAGGAAAAACAGGAAAGAATAGAGGAGATCGAGGAAAGCCAAGAGAGTGGAAGTGACGTCGCCCACCTCGAGAACAAGATTGAGAAGAAGAAGGGCCAGATAGAGAACAAGAGGGACAAGATAGAGGACATAGAGGACACTATAGAGGAGCTGGAAAAGATGCAGTCCCGCCGGAGCACTGGCTCGAAGGCGGTAGACGCCGTTCTGTCGATGGAGGCGGACGGTATCTACGGTGCTTTCCAGGACCTGATATCGGTCGAGGATCGTTTCGCTGTCGCCATCGAAACCGCCGCGGGCTCCCGGATGAAAAACGTGGTTGTGGATGACGGCGACACCGCGATGAACGCGATAAACTACCTGAAGCGGGAGGGGATCGGAAGGGCGACCATGCTCCCCATGGAGAAGCTTGACGAACGCTCCCGGTCCGCGAAGTCGAAGATGGCGAAGAAGCGGAAGGGCGTCATAGATTACGCAGCAGACCTCGTGAACTACGACGAGAAGTACGAGAAGGCGGTCAAATACGTGTTCTCTGACACCCTTATCGCGGAAGACCTCGACTCGGTCAAGGATATCGACGGCGTCCGCGTGGTGACGCTGGAGGGGGACGTTATGTCCCGCGGCGGGGCGATGACCGGGGGCAAGAAGAAGTCGCGGAGGAGCGGCGGAAACAAGAACCTGTCCTCGAACCTCGACCCGGAGAAAAAACGGGAGGAGAAAGAGGAGCTGGAAGAAGAGATAGAGGAACTCCAGAAAGATGTCGCGGAGCTCAAGAAGATGAAGGAGGAAAAGGAAGAGGAGGAAGAGACAGACGAAGAGCTGCGGCAGGAAAAGAAGGATATACGGGAGGCGCTCGACGGGCTGAGGGAGGATAGACAGGAGCTCTACTCCGAGCAGCAGAAACTTAAGACCAAGGTGGAGGAAGAGCAGTCCCGGAAGCCCAAGCTGAAGGCCGAGCTCGACAACGTTGAGGACGAGCTGGATGAGTACGAATTCGATGAGGACGAGCTGATAGGTCTCGATTCCTCACCCGAGGACCTGAAGGACAAGAAGAAGAGCGTGCTGAGGAAGCAGAACTCGATGGGGCCCGTCAACATGCGGGCGATAGACGAGTTCAAGGAGAAAAAGGAGGAGTTCGAGGAGTTCAAGGACCAAGTATCAGAGATACGGCAGGAGAAGCTCGAAATCGAGGACATGATAGAGGAGATAGAGAAGAAGAAGCGAGACAGGTTCATGGAGACCCTGGAAAAGCTACAGGACTCGTTCTCGCGTATCTTTGAACAGTTGTTCGACGGAGGCAACGGCGAGCTGGTGATGGAGGACGACGATATCGAGAAGGGGCTGAAGATACGCGCCCAACCCCCGGGCAAGGAACCGCACATAATACAGGCTCTATCCGGCGGTGAGAAGACCTTGACCGCTATAGCGTTCGTTTTCTCGGTGCTGGAGTACGAGGAGTCACCATTCTACCTTATGGACGAGATAGATGCCGCCCTGGACAAGACCAACTCGAAGAAGCTCTCCGAGCTGCTGAAAGACTACGCGGAGGACAACCAGTTCATCGTCATCAGTCACAACGACATAACGGTCCGTCACGCCGAGCGCGCCTACGGGATTTCTATGAGGGACGGCGTCTCGAAGGTCAGGAGCATCGAGCTGGAAGCGGAATAGCGGAACTCTATCCCCACCAGTTAAAAAGCAGTTTTCCGTAAATAGAGTTTACCGCGAGGGGGAACGAAGGGAGTGTGATGCCGGTGGATTTATGGAAGAATACGATATGGAGATGCTGGCGGAGCAGCCCTGGGAGGAAACGCTCGATTTCCTGACCCGAGACATGGATCCTGGAAATATCGATATCGCTGTTCTGGCCGACCGCTACAGAGAGTACCTCGCCGAGCTCCAGGACTACGACCTTTCAATACCCGCGAAGGCTATAAGAGTGTGCGCGGCGCTGCTGAGGATGAAGGCGCTGGCGCTTGACTACGAGGAAGAGGTGGAAGAGGAAGAGGCCGAGAACCCGATGGATTTCGACGCCCCGCTGGATGAGGTTTTCGACGAGGAGGAAGATCTCCCGATAAGCGAGGGCCCCGAACTCGAGATGCCGGTCAAGCCCCGTCCAAGACGAAGGATGCAGAAGTCGGAGCTGAAGGACGCCCTCAGGGACGCCATGGAGGTCAAGCAGAGACGGGAGAGGCGTCAGGAGGAACGGATGGAGATGGAGGAGCAGTTCGAGTTCCAGGAGGAGACCCTGAACGACAAGATAAACTCGCTGTTCTCCCAGCTGAAAGGACTGGTGGGCAAGAGCGCCGATAAGGTGGAGTTCAACAGGCTGCTCGAAGAGAGGACCAACGAGGAGAAGATAGAGAAGTTCCTGCACGTTCTACACCTCGAGAACGACAAGAAGGTTAGGTGCATACAGGAAGAGTTCCTTGGCGATCTTCACGTCAAGCCGGAAGAGGACGAGGTAGCGAACTGACTGCAGGGTTTTTCAATAAACGATTTCTATGTTCCAGTATGGAGGAGAAAAAGGCAAGGCTTGAGGCAGCTTTCTTTCTCGCGGACCACCCTCTTGACAACCAGGAGATAGCTGACGTGCTAGACCTGGGGAGTATGGGCTACGTAGACACGCTTATAGACGAGTTCCAGGAGGACCTGGAAAGCAAGGAGCGCGGTCTCGAACTGGTTGAGACCCCTCAGGGGCACGAACTGAAGGTGAAAAAGGACCATATCGACCATGTCTCCCATCTCGCACCGCACCAGGATCTCAACGAAGGGCAGTTAAGGACTCTTTCCCTTATAGCCTACAACTCGCCTGTGGAACAGACCGAAATAGTCGAGATACGGGGCAACCGGGCCTACCAGCACGTCAAGGAGCTGGTGAAACGTGGCTTCGTCTCGAAGGAGAAGGACGGTAGGACCGCGATACTCGACGTTACCGACCACTTTCTCGGGTACTTCGACTTCGATTCGGTAGATGATTTCAAGAGGGAGTACGAGAACGAGGAGCAGGGAAGAGAGGCAGAACAGCAGGGCATGGAGATGTTCTGATATCTCCCGCTGTATCTTTTTGTAAATTGGCTCGTGAATCACCTTATGGAGATAACCTCGCTCGACCTCTCGGTGCTTGAAGAGGAGCTGGAAGCACTTGAAGAGGGCTTCGTCCAGCAGGTCTACCAGCGTGGCGACGAGCTGACGCTCGAGGTCTATGTCCCGGGTGACGAGAAGAAGCGGCTGATAATCGGTCCGAGCTACGTCTTCCTGTCGAACTACAGCCGCGACAATCCCGAAAGGCCGCCTGGCTTCGCGATGGAGCTGAGGAAGCATCTCGGCCGCATCGATACAGTCGAGCAGAAAGGATTCGACCGGGTGCTCGAAATCAGCTGTGGCGATGTCTCACTCGTCTGCGAGCTGTTCGGCAAGGGCAACTTCATACTGCTGGAGGGCAAGAAGATAATCGGGGCGCTGAGACAGGAGGAGTGGGCCGACCGGTCCGTCTTCGTGGGCGAGGAGTACACCTACCCCGAGCCCGCAACCGATCCTCGAGGGAGCGAAATGTTCGAGATACTTGAAGAGGGGGAGCTGGTGAGGCGCGTCGCCTCCGATCTCTCGCTCGGCGGGACTTATGCAGAAGAGCTGTGTGCGAGGGCTGGAGTGGGTAAAGCGACGCCTATCTCGGAACTTGGAAGGGAAGAAAAAGAGCGCGCCAGGAACGCGTTTGAGGAGATACTGGAAGACGCGGAAGACCCGGGGCCGGTGCTCTACCTCGATGGCGAAGAACCGGAGAGGGCTGCACCTTTCGAACTCGAGACCTACGGAGACCGCGACAAAGAGTATTTCGACCTGTTTTCACGCGCCCTGGACGAGTACTTCTACAGGCGGCAGAAAAAGGAGAAGGAGGAGAAAAGGCAATCGGCCTACGAGGAGAAGAGACAGGGACTGGAGAAACAGCTGGAACAGCAGCAGAGGAAGATAGAGGGATTGGAGAAGTCTTCGGAGGAGAACCGTGAGAAGGCGGAGCTGATTTACCAGAAATACCAGCTGCTGGAAAAGGTCAAGGAAGCGGTCGAAAAAGGAATCAAGAAGCACGGCTGGGACGAGACGGAGCAAAGGATAAGGAACGCAGATGAAGAGCTGACAGACCGCATCAAGTCGTTCAACGAGCGGGAGGGCTTCGTGGTTGTCGAGGTCGAGGACGCCAACATAAAGGTGGAACCAGGGGAGGACCTGGAGGCCACGGCTTCACGCTACTACGACCGGGCCAAGCGCTCGGAGCAGAAGATGGAGAATGCAGAGCAGGCGCTTGAGGAGACAAGGCGACAGCTCAAAGAACTCGATGAGGAGGAAGTAGAAATCGAAGAAGAGATGGAAGACCAGACCTCGAAACGCTCCAAGAAGTGGTTCGAGAAGTACCGCTGGTTCTTCTCAAGCGAGGGCTTTCTCGTCATCGCGGGGCGGGATGCACAGACAAACGAGATGCTGGTAAACAAGCACCTGGAGGAAGGAGATCTCTACTTCCACGCGGACTTCGACGCCGCACCGAGCGTAGGGGTGAAGGATGGAAGGGATGCGGGAGATCCAACCATCGAAGAGGCGGCGAAGGCAGCAGTCAGCTTTTCCAGCATGTGGAAGCGAGGTATAGGTTCCGGAAGCGCCTACTATGTAGAGCCGGGCCAGGTCACTAAGGACCCGGAGTCGGGAGAGTACGTGGGTAAAGGTGCATTCGTGATAAGGGGTGAGAGGGACTACGTAAGGAACGTATCCGCCGAGGTGGCGGTAGGCCCATACGAGATAGAGCAGGATGTCTATGTCCCGATGTCAGGTCCTCTAACCGCGGTCAAAGAGAACTGCGAGTTCGCGGTCGAGCTTGAGCCGGGACGCAGGAAGAAGTCGGACGTGGCGAAGGAAATCAGATCCCGGTTCGCTGATAAAGGTTACGATATTGAGCTTGACTATATCATAAGAGCACTCCCACCAGGGAAGTCGGACGTGAAGCAGTGATATGATGGAAGCTATAGACCACTTCAAGGTATCTTTCCTCTCCGCGCCCGTGTTCATACTCCTGCTCTACACTACTTTCACGGTTTACAGCTTTGCAGCACTGTTCGTCTACGCTGTAGCCGTTGGCGTTCTAATAGACCTCGACCACTTCCTGATAGCCCGGACCAGGGAGGGTAGCTGGAAGCACTTCGTCGCTGCTGTGAAGGATTTCAGGACTATAGTTACTGAGAACGAGAAGATAATAGAAGGAGCGGTTTCGGAGGGTGAGAGACTTCTGAGCCACCTGGTATTGATGGGTATCGTCTCCATCGCTATATACCAGTTCGATCAGCGGCTCGGCCTGCTGACACTGGGTATGCTCGGAGTCCACATCGCGGTAGATATCTACTCAAGCCGGGAACTATTGCTCCAGTGACCTTACCTTCCTCCTCAGCTTCAGGAACTGGACAGGCGCCATCACACCGGGGTTGACGGGGTCCTTGACGTTCCATACCTCCACTTCCTCTCCATCGATATCGAAGTTCTCGACGAGATAGTCTCGGTGCTCTGGCTTCATCGCTACTATCATGTCCGCGTCACCGACAGCCCGTTTCTCGACTTGATCGGGCCCGGGCTTCAGGTACTGCTCCGCGTCAACCAGTTTCAGCAGCTTCTCACCGACCGGCGAAATCCTGTCCGCCGCTTCTGTCCCCGCGGACTCCACCTCCAGATCCGGGCGGTACCGGCGGGTCAAAGCCTCCGCCACCGGGCTCCTGAAGCTGTTCCCGGTGCAGACGTAGAGGACTCTCATGGTCACTAGTTCTACCTCCACCGGTTTAAAGCTAGCCAGGGAAAACAGGGTCAGGTGGCAGGAAATCGACGGGCACCGGCACCACGAGGAGATGTTCAGGCGGAAGTTCTGGGTCTCGGTAGTGCTCTCCATACCCGTACTGGTTTACAGCCCGTTCATACAGCAGGTGTTCGGTTTCTCCGCTCCCGGCTTTCCGGGAAGTGAGTGGGTGGCTCCCGCGTTCTCTATCTTGATATTTCTGTACGGCGGCCTTCCCTTCCTGAGGATGGCCCGCTCTGAGTTCGAGGACCGAAAGCCTGGCATGATGATGCTCATCTCGCTGGCTATAGGAGTGGCATTCGTCTACAGCATCGCCGCCCTGTTCCTGGCGTCGGAGACCGGTTTCTTCTGGGAGCTTGTGACGCTGATAGACGTGATGCTGCTCGGCCACTGGATAGAGATGCGATCAGTCAGAAAGGCTTCAGGGGCGCTGGACGAACTGGCGAAGCTGATGCCTGACACGGCGGAGCTTGTGAAGGAAGATGGTTCCATAGAAGAAGTGAATGTCGCCGAGCTTGAGGAGGGCGACACCGTACTGGTAAGGCCCGGCTCGTCGGTACCTGCGGACGGCATCGTGGTAGAAGGAGAATCCAGCGTCGATGAATCCATGATAACCGGCGAGTCTAGGCCGGTCGAGAAGGAGGCCGGGGGAGAGGTCATAGGAGGCACGGTTAACAAAGATGGAAGCCTCCGGGTCGAGATAGAAGCCACAGGAGAAGATACAGCGCTCTCCGGCATAATGAGGCTGGTGGAGGAGGCCCGTGAGAGCAAGTCGGAGACCCAGCTCCTCGCAGATAAAGCCGCGGGGTGGCTTTTCTACATCGCTGTCGGTTCCGGATTGCTTACAGCTTTCGCCTGGATATTAGCAGCAGGTTTCGACGCGGTGGTTATAGAAAGAGCGGTGACCGTCCTTGTCATAGCCTGCCCGCACGCACTCGGGCTCGCTATACCGCTGGTGGTGGCGATAAACACATCCCTAGCGGCGAAGAACGGAATACTGGTGCGGGACAGGATAGCGATGGAGGGGGCTAGGCAGCTCGATACCGTGATATTCGACAAGACGGGTACACTCACCGAGGGAGAGCAGGGCGTCGTAGCGGCGAACTCTATGCCTGGCCTGGATGAAGACGAGGCGCTGGCGCTGATGGCAGCCGTCGAGAGGGATTCCGAGCACATGATAGCACGAGCCATCTGGAGAGAGGCAGAAGAAAGAGGGCTTGAGGTTCCGGATTCAACCGGTTTCCAGGCCATAAAGGGACGGGGAGTCAGGGCGGAAGTCAACGGCAGAAACCTCCGCGTCGGCGGACACAACCTGGTAGAGGAGGAAGGAATCAAGGTGCCGGAAGCTCTGGAAGAGTTCACAAGAGAGTCCGGCTCAAAGGCCTGGTCGGTCGTCTACCTGGTCGAGGACGGTGAAGCGGTGGCCGGTGTCGCCCTCGCGGATGTCATCCGGGAGGAGAGCCGGGAAGCAGTGGAACTGCTCCAGGGGATGGGTGTAGAGGTCGCGATGCTGACAGGTGATTCGGAAGATGTGGCGAGAGCGGTCGCGGATGAGCTTGGGATCGACACCTTCTTCGCGGAAGTCCTTCCGGGGGACAAGGACAAGAAGGTAAAGAAGCTTCAGGAACAGGGAAAGATGGTGGCTATGGTGGGTGACGGTGTCAACGACGCTCCCGCCCTTGCACGCGCCGACGTGGGTATAGCAATCGGTTCGGGAACCGATGTCGCGGTGGAGTCTGCAGATATCGTTCTGGTAAAGAACAATCCTCTCGACGTCGTCAAGCTGGTAAGACTCAGCGAAGCAAGCTACAGCAAGATGTTGCAGAACCTTTTCTGGGCCACAGGGTACAACGCCCTGGCTATACCGCTCGCTGCAGGAGTGCTCGCACCCTTCGGAATCCTTCTATCACCCGCGGTCGGGGCTATCCTGATGTCCGCGTCCACGGTCATAGTCGCGGTCAACGCCCAGCTTCTCCGGAACACCAAGCTCTGAGACTGGAGCACCTTTAAAATTTCCCTCTAACTGGTTTACTGTAGAATGCCGGAGTGGTGTAGTGGATCGAACTTCGGAAAGTTCGATCATCCAAGAAAACCGTTAACGGTTTTCGCAACTCCAAACTAAGTGCCGGGGTGGTGTAGTGGACCATCATTGCACGCTGGGGGCGTGTAGACCCGCGTTCAAATCGCGGCCCTGGCACTTTTCCTGCTTTGAAGATTTTCCGTTCCTTCCCTACGAATCCCTTATAGAGATATTAACTAGTAAGTACTCCCAACT
>CAZAII010000015.1:0-12757 GCA_964485165.1 uncultured archaeon
AACTTGCTTCTTCGACTTCAAATCCCGTCTGGCCCATCTTTCTTGAATACGTAGTATGTACACTGCTCAGGCACCACTATCTCCTGGCCGTTATCGTAGACCTTTAGGGCCGCCCTGAGCTGTTCGCTGGAGTCTTCCTCCAGCTCTGCGTTCAGGTACTCAGTTATGTGGAAGTCGATAGAGTCGTACATCTCATCTATCGATCCGAAACTGTAGCCTGATCTTATGACGCCCTTGCTCTCAGGCTCTCCGAAAACATCTATGAACGCCTCGGGCTCCGCCTCGAAACCTCCCAGATCCGTTATCCCCGCCTCATCAAGGAAACGGTTGAAGATGCGGTCGTACTCGCTTTCAGGCCAGTAACGTATAAGGAAAACTCTGCCGCCGTCCCTGAGCACCCTCCGCTCCTCCCTGGCGGCGGCCCGGGGTTCACTGTAACCCAGCCAGGCGTCTATCACCGCGTCAAAAGTCTGGCCGGGAAAAGGCATATCCGTGGTATCCGCGGCAAGGAATGAAAGCCTATCCTTGGCCTCGTCTTTCTTCCTCCTCCGCTTCGACTCGCAGTAACGTGCCATCGGCTCTCTGCGGTCAAAAGCCACGTGACGTCTCGAATCCGTCATATCTGCAAGCCTGAAAGAGAGACGTCCCGAACCCATGCCTGGCTCAAGTACATCGAGGCCATCAAGATCAAGTTCGCGGGTGATAGCCGTCAGCTCGGGATCAGAGTCGTATGTCTCTGCCCAGCGCTCCCAGTCAGACGCGAAAGCTGGTTCGAAATCAGTGGAAACCTTTACCCCCTCCAGGATATATTTTATCCCTGAGACATTAGTATTATAAGATGGAATTTTTCACACTACTCGCCATACTCCTTATGTTACTGGCGGTTGCAGGAAGCTTCACCCCTGTGCTGCCGGGCGCTCTTCTCTCGATAGGAGGTATACTGGTTTACTGGTGGAGCACAGGTTACACTTCGCCAGGTACTTTCTTCCTGACCGCCTTCATCCTTACCGGGCTAACCGCCGCACTGGTAGATTACTTCGGCGGGGCGCTGGCGGCCCGCGCAGGCGGAGCATCCTCCAGGACAAGTGTCGCCGCGGGTATGGCAGGAATGCTGCTGTTCTTCGTTGCCGGACCCATAGGTATACTGGCGGGGATAGCCGGAACCGTCTTCCTACGCGAGTACATGAGGACAGGGAGGCGCGAGGAAAGCCTCAGAGCCGCGGCCTATTCGACCGCAGGAGTGCTGGGTTCAGCAGTAGTTCAGTTCGTCGTGACCGTTTCACTTCTGCTTGCCTTCATCATCGCGCTTATGGTTTGAAGCCCTCTGGGAAACTCTTCACCATGGTCTCGAACTCCCCTCCTTCACCAGCAGGGTTGAAACGGTACTCGCGGGAGAGCTCAATCAGTTCCTCCACCGAATCGCCATCCAGTTCACGCCCTATCCATGACTCTTCCAGGCCCCGGGCCGCGACCTCAGTGATCTCGACCTCGAATCCCTCGCTCACCAGCCACCGGATATAGTTCTCCGGGTCCTCCTGCCAGAGAGGTGTGAAAACCTTGAGCCCCAGTTTCTCCGCGACAGCATCTACCCTGTCCCTCTGGTAGGAGGAGGCAAGAGCGCCCGCGACTACTCCCTCGACTCCGTGGGTATCGATGGCGGTTCTAAGCGCCTCCTCGAGGTCCCTGAGTTCGACTTCCTTTTCGCCTCCAGTCCTATGAACTACAAGCGGGAGTTCCAGCTCCTCGGCCTGCCGCCTTACAACCTGCTCTTCCTTGGTGTCGAACATGTAGCTGTCCGGGTTATCGCTCTGGAGGTTGACCAGACACGCGATCCTGTTATTCCGTCGGGCCATCCGGTAGAGCGCTGCGTTCGAATCCTTGCCCCCGGAACTAAGTACTGCCAGGCGGTGATTCGGCTCTGATCTAGATGTGTTGAGGTACTCCTGTTTCGAACTGTAACCATTGTTCTTTGCCAGACGGCCTATCGCCTTGTCGAAGTTGCTGCCGTACTGGGCGGCGGTCTTCCCCCTCCAGGCGACTTCCTCTGGGACTCCAAGCTTCTCCGCCGCTCTCCTCAGGACGTACTTTCTGTAACCGTCGTCAACCTTGTAATCTCCGGGGAGAGTGAGGGCGTGCTCCACAAGCGCGTGGTCAAGGAAAGGTACTCTCAGTTCAAGGCCGTTCCTCATCGCCACAACATCGTCCCGGTAGAGGTCTCTCTCGAAGAGAGAACGGAGCCCGGATAGGCACTCCCTGTTTTCGTAGTCTCCCATCCGGGAATAGCCCGCATAAAGTTGCTCGCTCCCCAGGCCGGACAGAACTACTTTCTCTCCACCGGTTTCCCGGAGGGCGAAGTGGAAGGGTAGCGCCACTCCGAGCTTGACAGTCGACGTGGTAGAGATCCAGTCCGCAAGCCCGGGGAGGGCGTCCTCCACCTCCTCCAGGTCGGCCATGTAGCTCTCCAGATCCAGACCCATCTCCCTCGCTATCCTTTCCGCCCACTGCATGTCCCGGGGCGGGTTCACATCCCCGTGCTGGATTCCAGAGGTGTAGCAGGTGAAGTCAGCGCCTAGTTCCTGGAGGGCTGCGGCAATCATCGTGGAGTCGACTCCTCCCGAAAAAAGGAGCGCCAGATCGCCGTCTGGCACCCTCTTTTCGACCGACCTGAGGAACAGCTGCTTTATCTCCTCCGCTGCCTCGTCTATCTCCTGATCTTTTACGTCTACCTCTAAGAAATCTCTTTGCTTGAAATCTATCTCTCCGGAACCGGTATCGTACCGCAGGATTTGACGCGGATGGAGTTCCCTGGCCTGGAATCCCTCCTTCTCGAGCGCCTGTTTTTCCGAGGCGAAGGCGAAAGGGTCTTCCGAGAACCAGACCGGTTTCACGCCCAGCAGGTCGCGGGCAAGGATCAGCTCCCCTCCATTATAATAGGCGAGCGCGTAAACACCATCCAGTCGTTCCAGTGCTGGAGCGCCTTCACGGTCAAGGAGTTCCAGCAGTAGTTCAGCGTCGTTTCTTGCTTCTATATCGTATTTCTCAGCGAGTTCCTTCCAGTTGTACACCTCGCAGTTCGCGGCCAGAACTCCTTCCCCCTCAAGGGGCTGTTCCACGTGACCTACAACAGGGTGGAGCACATGACCTGTCCGGAAACTTTCACCAGCAAACTGTGAAGAGCTTCCCCGGTGTTCCAGAGCCTTCAAAAGTTCGTCGGTCTTCGCACCGCCTGCTATGCCGCACATGTTCCGACTACAGGGTTCAAACTTTTTGAATCAGGACTGGTCGACCTCGTAGCCTGGGGAGAAATCACTGAGTCCTGACTGGGATCTATCAAGCGATTCGTAGCTGGCTATAACATCCTCCATGGCGACCTCCACGAACTCCAGACCGCGGTCCTCCAGATAGTCAAGGACTTTCGAGGTCATCTTCGGCGCAACAAGTATGCCCCTGACCTCTCCCCGGTACTCCTTCTCTATCTCGTCAACGTATCGCTGGAGCTGCAAGACCGTGTTGTAGTCAGGGTTCCTCTTGACCTCGATGACTACGTAGTTATTCTTCTCGTCCCGGGCGAAGACATCTATGAAGCCTGCGGGAGTCTCCTTCTCCCGCTCTATTATCTTGAGCCCTCCCTCCACCAGTTCCGGGCTCTCCTCTATCGACTCGTGGATATCGACCTCATGACCCCTTATCTCGAGGTCAGACTTGTCAATCAGCTTTGCGACAGAGACCAAGTCTATCCGCTCGAAACGGATTTCCACCTTTTCATCAGGCGATTTTCTAAAGGCGGTGAGCACGAGTTCTGAATCCCTGGCACCATCCCCTCCCTCAGCGTCCACCTCTTCAATCCTTACGTCAAATGAGTCCACTTCAGGCTGCCAGTTCTTCGGCTGGTAGTTCTGTGGGCCGTGCACCAGGAGTGCGGAGTCCTGTTTCACTATCACGATACGCTCACCGCGGTCCAGCTTTGACTTTGCCCGGCCCTGGTAGTTGACACTGCACAGCCCGTTCACCTGCAGGGTGTATCTCCGGGACACGTACTCCTTGATTATGCGCTCTGCCTCTTCAAAGGACGGATCACGGACCAGCTCTTCCATGGCCAACTGTTTGCACTGAAATTTCAAAAATACTCCTAAACCTTCAGACGGACCTCGTCGCCTATACCGTAGTCGCCTCCTGCGTCGATGTAGGAACCGTCCAGCCTGCTGAGAACGTGTTCAGGCTCAGGGCCGAGCGAATCATAGATCTCCTCGGTAAGCTCCACGACAGCCTGTTTTCCAGCTTCTCCTGCTCTCGAAACAGCATGGCCTGCAAGGATACGGTAGGCCTCACCGGGATCCGGGGAGTCCTGTTCAAGAACATCCTCCACCTTCTCGGACAGGCCCTCTGTTTTCCCCGTCGAGATATTGATACCGTTCGCAAGGGCGAAAACCGCCTGCTTGTGGGAAGTCTTGCTCCTGTGGATGCTCGTCGGACGGACCCCCAGTCCGCGGTAGCGGTGGTAGCCCTCGTTCGACTTATCTCCCGTCGGCTCAGCGTCCAGGTGACTGGACACCTCTGCCAGGAGTCCGTGGAGGTGGATTAACTCCTGTTTCTTCATGGGCTTGATGCGGGCCTCAACTGTTGTAAACCTATGCCCGGATAACAGCTTTTTTATTCCGGGAATTCAGAGCCCAGAATATGGATTATAGTATCAAAGACCTGCCAGAAAGCGAACGTCCACGTGAAAAACTGGATAGACATGGTTCCAGAAGCCTTACAAACGTGGAGCTACTCTCGATTATCTTAAGGACCGGAATTCAGGGAAAAAACGTGAAGGAGCTGAGCGGGGAGGTTCTGGACAGTTACTCCCTTCCCTCACTCGCCGACCGCCCGCTTGACGAGCTGGAAAACTTCGAGGGCATCTCCCGCGTCAAGGCCGGCCAGCTCGTGGCCGTAAGTGAACTCGCCCGGAGGATGAAGAGGGAAGAGCGGGAGAAGATTGCGAACTTTTCCGATGTCGAGGGCCGGGTCCAAGACATGAAGTTCTTCGACCATGAAGTGCTCCGGGTCTTCCACCTTACTGCCGGAAACGAACTCCTCTCCGAAGAAGAGTTCGAGGGTGGAGTTGACTCCGTGGAACTCGACCTCCAGAAAGTCTTCCGTTCCGCGCTGAAGGAGGGTGCGGCGGCATTGGTGCTCGCCCACAACCATCCCTCACGTGACGCGTCCCCGACAGACCGGGATATAAGCGCCACAGAAGAGGCGATAGAGGTAGGCGAGAAACTCGGCGTAAAGGTCCTGGATCACGTGATTGTGGGAGATGACGTCTCCAGCATGAGGTCGGAAACCGGTCTCGATTTCTGACCCTCTTTAATACTTTTCGGTGGATGTCACCACCTATTTAAAGTTTATCAGTGGCAGTTGATACTGTAGCTTCTCCAGGTGGCAAAAGGATAAAATGGCGCTAGATGTGACGGAACACGAGGCGGTACCGGAACACCGTAAACTGGAAGAGGAAGAGGTCGAAGAGGTTCTGGAAAAGTACGGTTCGGAAAAAGATGATCTCCCCAAGATCGAGCGGACCGACGCCGCGCTCAAGCAAATGGATGTCGAGGTCGGTGACGTTATCGAGATCGTGAGAGAATCCCCGACCGCTGGCGAGACCACCTATTACCGGAGAGTTATCGAAAGGTGATCACTCCTGCAGGAAGAATTCCTATCCCAGCTGATACAAAACAATCTCGTAAAACACCAGATCGAATCCTACAACCGATTCGTGGAAGAAAGAGTTCAGGCGATTCTTAACGAGGTAGGTGAGATAAAGCCCGAGCTACCGGGCGGCGAAGAACTTGTTATCAAGATAGTTGACGTGGATATCGAGAGACCGCAAATAAACGAGGCGGACGGAAGCGTGAGAGAGATCACCCCAAAGGAGGCCCGGATGCGCGACCTCACCTACTCCTCAGAGATAAAGGTCAAGATGACACCTATATTCGAGGGCGTCCAGCAGGAGAGCGAGACCGTGACGATCGGAGAGATACCTGTGATGGTAGGAAGCAAGCTATGCTGGACATCCGAGATGGATGAGGAGGAGCTGAGGGAGAACGGCGAAGACCCCAAAGACTCGGGGGGCTACTTCATAATCAACGGGAGCGAGAAGACCATCATCGCGATGGAGGAGTTCGCGAACAACAAGCCTGTGTACCAGGATGACGACGGAGAACAGGTCTGCAGGATAAACTCCGAGCAGGCAGGATACGTGCAAAGACACGTTCTCAGACGGGACAAGGATATAGTACAGATAAGCTTTGCCAACGTCAAGAAGACCCCTGCAGTTGCGCTGATCCGTGCGCTGGGATACGAGACGGACAAGGAAATCGTCGAGGCTATAGGTGAGGACTACGCGAGCGATGTCTACCTCAACATGTATGAGACAGGGGCATCCAGCAAGGAAGAGGCGTACGAATACATAGCAAACAAGGCAGGAATCACCAACGATGTGGAAGAGCGCGTGGAAAGCATCCTCGACGAGTACCTGCTCCCGCACCTCGGACAGGAAGAGGAGTTCCGCGACGTGAAGGCAGACTTCCTCGCTAACATGATAAGGAACACAATAGCGCTCGGCAAAGGCGACATCGAGGAGGACGACATCGACCATTACGCGAACAAGAGGCTGAACCTTGCGGGCGAGCTACTCGAGATGCAGTTCAGGAGCGTCTTCCTCGGCAAGTGGGGGCTGCTCGCAAGGATGAAGTACAACTTCCGGAAGAGCGCGAAGCGCGGGCGCCTCCCCTCTCTGCAATCGACAATCGTCGCGGACACACTTACCAAGCAGATAATGGGTGCGATGGCCACAGGCAACTGGGTGGGCGGACGCACAGGCATCTGCCAGAGGCTAGACCGCGGCAACCGTATCAAGACCCTTTCACACCTCCGGAACATCGTCTCTCCACTTAGCTCCGAGAGACAGCACTTCGAGGCACGTGACCTGCATCCGACCCAGTGGGGCCGGGTATGTCCCATCAAGACGCCAGAGGGTATGAACATCGGTCTGAGGACTCACCTGGCGATGAGCGCCAACGTCTCAACCGGACTGGGAGAGATGGAGCGCAACTCTCTCAAGGCAAAACTACAGGAAATCGGGATAGAAGTCGAAAACTGATACTATGGAACACGCAAAAACACCGGGACTGACTGAAAAAGGTGCAAAACATGACTAAAGTATTCCTCGACGGGGAAATCCTCGGGAACATCGACGACCCTGAAGAAATCAGGGAGTCTCTCATAGAGAAAAGACGCAATGGAGATCTCCGGAAGGAGATAGGTGTGTACTACGCTCCGGACCGGGACGAGCTCAGGATCAACACGGACTCAGGGCGGGTACAGAGACCCGTCATAATCGTTGAGGGCGGCGAGCCCAGGCTTGGCGACGAACAGCGCCAGAAGCTTGATGAAGGAGAGATCAGCCTCGCAGACCTAGAACAGGAGGGCGTAATCGAGTACCTCGATGCGGAAGAGGAGGAGAACGCCTACGTAGCGATGGACGAAGAAGAGCTGACCGACGAGCACACCCACATGGAAATCGATCCCGCCATCACCCACGGACTATCCGCATCCCTGACGGTTTACCCCTCCCACAACAGGGGTGACCGTGTCAACTTCGGTGCGAAGATGGCAGGCCAGGGAATCGGGATGTACAGCAGGGACTTCCACCAGAGGTTCGATACGAACGCGAACGTGCTCCACTACGCACAGCAGCCCATAACCGATACACAGACATACGACACACTCCTCGGCGACCATCCGATAGGACAGAACGTTGTAGTGGCGCTCGGTTCCTTCGACGGCTACAACATGGAGGACGCCATAATAATGAACAAGGCCTCAATCGAGCGTGGTCTCGCCCGTAGCACCTACATGAGGACCTACAAGACAGAGGCCAAGCGGTTCTGGGGAGGCCAGAAGGACAACATCGAGATACCCGACAAAGACATCCGTGGCTACAGGAGCGAGGAGGCCTACGCCCACCTAGACGAGGATGGGGTCGTCAATCCCGAGACCGATGTGGATTCGGATGACGTGCTCGTGGGGAAGACCTCGCCTCCCAAGTTCCTTGGAAGCGGGGGAGGAGAAGAGGTCAAGATGGGTCTCGCAGAAAGACGTGAGACCTCGCTGACGGTACGGCACGGCGAACAGGGCAAAGTAGACAAGCTGATGGTATCCGAGACAGGGGACGGCGACAAATTAATCAAGCTCAAACTCAGGGAGAACCGTATCCCCGAGCTGGGGGACAAGTTCGCGACCCGTCACGGACAGAAAGGAGTGGTCGGTATGATAGTGCCGGAGGAGGACATGCCCTTCACCGAAGAGGGGATAACCCCGGACATAATACTTTCGACCCACGCCATCCCCAGCCGTATGACCGTATCACAGCTTATAGAGATAATCGCTGGAAAGGTAGGCGCGATGCGAGGCGAAAAGGTAGACGGTACCGCCTTCCACTCCGAGGACAAGGACGACATCCGCGACGAGCTAGAAGAGCTGGGCTTCAACCGGACAGGAAAGGAGAAGATGTACGACGGCGTCACAGGAGAGGAGATGGACGCCGAGATACTGATAGGGCCAGGATACTACCTCAAGCTTGACCACCAGGTCGGTGACAAGATACACGCGAGAGCCCGCGGACCTGTAACATTGCTAACGAAACAGCCCACCGAGGGACGCTCCCAGGAGGGAGGTCTCCGGCTGGGAGAGATGGAGAAGGATGTCTTCGTTGGCCACGGCTCCTCGCTCCTGCTGAAGGAACGGTTCGGGGCCGACGAGACACGTATCAACGTCTGCGAGGAATGCGGCGACATAGGTATAGAGGACAAGGAGGCTGGAGAGACCTACTGCCCGACATGCGAGAGCGGCAACCTGGCCGAAACCGATGTCCCTCACGCTTTCCTGCTTCTGATGAACGAGCTAAAATCCATGATGATAGACACCCAGCTCGAACTGGGGGAGGACTGAGGTGGTAGAGATGAAGAACATAGAGGCAATCGAATTCGGGCTACTGAGCACGGAAAAACTCGACAACATGGCGGTCAAGGAGATAGACCAGGCCGAGGTCTACGACGCGGACGGCTACCCGGTAGAGGACGGCGTCATGGACCCCGCACTCGGACTTATCGACCCGAGCATGGGTAAGGGAACCCGGGACAGGAAGGGCCGGTTCGGCATAATCACCCTTTCAAGACCGGTCGTCCACGTACTTTATACCAAGAAGATAAGGAACCTTCTCCGTTTCACCCACATCAGGGATGACGGAAGCTGCGCGCTCCTGCTCAAGGACGAGGACAAGTCTCTGCGGAAGAGCAACCGGATGAAGGAGGACCCCGAAACCGGGGAGGAAGTACCGGATATCAAGCTCGACAAGCCCTACAGCTTCTACGAGGACGGCGAAGAGCTGAAGCCGGACGAGATACGCGAACGCCTTGAAAAGATACCTGACGAGATAGCCGCAAAGCTCGGGGTCGAAGGAGGGCGTCCAGAAGACCTGATCCTAGAAAAGATACCGGTCCCACCGGTCCCGATGAGACCCTCAATCACGCTCGAAACAGGGGAGAGATCGGAGGACGACATCACGCACAAGCTGGTCGACATAATAAGGATAAACAAGCGTCTCCAGAACAACATCGAGATAGAGGCTCCAGATTTCATCATCGACGACCTCTGGGAGCTGCTCCAGTACCACGTCTCCACTCTTTTCTACAACGACCTTTCCGGTGTGCCACCCGCCCGCCACCGCTCGGGGCGTTCGCTCAAGTCCCTTATCGAGCGAGTCCAGGGCAAGGAGGGCAGGTTCCGGCAGAACCTGATAGGAAAGCGAGTCAACTTTTCCGCGAGGACAGTCATCTCACCCGATCCCAACATCGGCATCAACGAGGTCGGCGTACCGCTCGAGATAGCGACGAAGCTTACAATCCCAGAAAAGATATCGGAAAGGAATTACGAGCGCGCAATCGAGGCTATCGAGAACGGTCCCGACAAGCATCCCGGCGCGAACTACATCTTCCAGCCGGACGGCAAGCGGAGGAAGATAAACGAGAACAATCAGGAGGAGATAATAGAGGCGATAGAACCCGGAGAGGGATGGAAGGTAGAACGCCACATCGAGGACGGCGACATAGTGCTTTTCAACCGGCAGCCGTCCCTCCACCGTATGAGCATAATGGCCCACCGGGCCCGCGTGCTACCCTATCGGACCTTCCGCATAAATCCCAACGTCTGCGCGCCCTACAACGCGGACTTCGACGGCGACGAGATGAACCTCCACGTTCCCCAGACAGAGGAGGCGCGGGCCGAGGCAGAAGAGCTGCTACAGGTCCAGAACCATGTCAAGTCGCCGAAGACAGGTTCACCAATAATAGGCATGCTACAGGACTACATCTCCGGCCTCTACCTTTTAACCCGGGGCGATACGGAACTCACGAGGGAGCAGGCTTTCAACCTGCTCGCAGAAGCCGGAGAACATGAGGCAGAACTTCCGGAAGGCGATACTATCGCCGGGGAAGAACTGGTCTCACTATTCATCCCCGACGACATATCTCTCATCATCAACGAGGGAGAAGAAGACGAGGTCGTCATAGAGGAAGGTCGACTGGAAGAAGGCGTGCTGGATGAGGACGCCCTAGGCGACTACGGGGGCGAGATAATCCAGCAGCTCAACATAGAGTACGGGCCTGACAAGGTGGCAGAGTTCCTCAACCGCGTCTCCAGGATAGGTTCAGTCTACCTCACGCGCAGAGGGTTCTCGATAGGACTTGAGGACCTAGAGATACCTGACTCCGCGACGGACAACATAAACGACCTAGTCGAGGACGCAGTCGACAACGCGCTCGAAGTCATCGATAAATTCCATAACAACGAGCTGGAGGCGATCACCGGGAAGACGATGGAGGAGACCCGCGAGATACAGGTAACAAAGGCCCTCAACGAGGTGTTCGCCGACATCGGCGACATAATCTCGGACAACGTTGAGGAAGACTCCTCGGCACTGGTCATGGCAGACTCAGGTGCAAGGGGTTCGATGCAGAACGTCACCACGATGGCGGGTCTGCTCGGCCAGAACTCGGTCCGTGACCAGAGGATAAACCGCGGCTACAAGGGCCGTACCACCTCTCACTTCCAGAGAGGGGAACTGACTCCAGAAGCGAGGGGTTTCGTATCCTCCAGCATACTAGAAGGACTGAACGCACAGGAGCTTTTCTTCCATCAGATGTCCCAGCGGAAGGCGCTGATGGACAAGTCGCTCAGGACCAAGACATCGGGATACATGTACCGGCGGGTCTCCAACTCGCTACAGGACCTCAAGGTCGACTACGACCAGACCGTCAGGAACGCTGAAGGCGAGATAATCCAGTTCCGGGCCGGAGAGGACGGCGTCGACCCACAAAAATCCGACAGAGGGCTTGTATCAACCGACATAGAAACGAGGTGATAGAGATGAGCGAAAGACTACACTGGCGCGAGAGAGCAGAGGAACTTCCACCACGCTACGACGACTACGGGGGCGAAAAGATGGAGAAACTACAGGAGCGCTACCAGGACATGCAGTACGAGCCCGGAGAGGCTATAGGTCTTGTAGCCGCACAGTCCCTCGCAGAGCCCGCCACACAGCTGACTATGGAAACCTACCACGCCGCGGGAGCTGCACAGGTATCACTTACCGCGGGCCTTCCACGGCTGATAGAGATCGTTGATGCACGGAGGAACCCCAAGACACCCGCGATGAACGTCCACCTTGTCGAAGAATACAACTCGAAGGAAGACGCGAAGAAGGTCGCAAGGAAGCTTAGAGAGGTGGTTTTCGAGGACCTGGTCAGGAAGGACACCATGGACATAATGCAGCTCCAAGTCGAGTACGAGCTTAACCCGGACCTGATGGACGATTACGATGTCGACATGGAGGATGTCAAGAACCGTGTCAAGGACTCAGTCAAGAAGGCCAAGATGGAGATAGACGGCAACAGCTTCGTGCTCGAGTCCTCGGAGGAGGACTACGACCTCAGGGACCTGAAAGACCTCAAGAACAAGGTCGAAGAGGCCCGGATAAAGGGTATCAAGGGAATAAAGCAGGTAGTCATCCAGGAGGAAGACGGCGAATGGCAGCTCCAGACAGCGGGCACCTCGCTGAGGAAGACCCTGAAGCTTGAAGAGGTGGATGAGACCCGGACTATCAGCAACCACCTGTTCGAGATAAAGAAAGTGCTTGGAATCGAGGCTCTCAGGCAGCGAATCGTTGAGGAGATAAACCAGACCCTGAAGGCGCAAGGCATCGGGGTCGACGACCGCCACATCATGCTGCTCGCGGACATGATGACCAAGGAGGGAGAGCTCAACGGGACGACGCGGTACGGTATCGTCGGCAACAAGGAGTCACTGCTCGCGCGTTCCGCATTCGAAGAGACCAAGAAGCACCTGGTCCAGGGCTCGCTCCAGGGTGAGCGGGACGACCTCGAGGGCATCACCGAAAACATCATAGTAGGTCAGGCGGTACCGGTGGGAACCGGGCTGATAGACCTCAGAGCAGGGTTCGGTGACGAAAAATAGTCCGAAACGGCACATCCTTTATAAAAACAACGATGCTAGGCTATACTAGAAGGTAATTTTCTGAGGTACAACGACATATGGCAAAGGTAACTTATGACACCGACATGATCCGGACCATCAACATGTTCGAGTCCATCACTGGTGTTGACGCTATCGACTGTGTGATCAAGGACGACGAGGCATA